>JAPPKV010000105.1 GCA_028819775.1 Gammaproteobacteria bacterium
GCCCTATGCAAAGCGCATGCGGGTGGGGGTGGCGGTCACGCCGGTCTACACGCGCACGCCGGCGGTGTTCGCGGCGACGGCCAACGTTCTGGCCCAACTGCTGCCGGACCGGTTCGTTCTAGGACTCGGGTCGTCGAGCCAGGCCATCATGGAACGGTTCAACGGCATCAAGATGGACAAGCCGCTGACGCGGGTGAAGGAGACCGCCGTCATGATTCGGTCCATGCTCGCGGGAGAGCGGTCCGATTTCGACCTCACGACGCTCAAGAGCAAGGGCTACCGGCAGGAGCCGCTGGCCGAGCCGCCGCCAATCTACCTTGCGGCGCTGCGCCCGAAGATGATCGAGATGGCGGCCGAGATCGGCGACGGGGTGGTCTTCAACCTCTGGCCGCAGAAGGCGCTGCCGAGGATGATGGAGCATGTCGAGATCGGTGCGAAGCGGGCCGGCAAGCGCATCGGGGACATCGAAATCGTCAATCGGTTGCTGGTGATGGTCACCGACGACATCGAGTACGCCAAGGCGCGGTTCCGCAGCCAGTACGCCCCGTACTACGCCAATCCGGTGTACAACAACTTCCTGAAGTGGGCGGGCTTCCCGGACGAGGCGGAGGGGATACTCGCCGGCTGGGAGGCGAGGGACCGGGAGTTGTCGACCAGTTCGATCACCGACGAGATGATCGATACGGTCTGCAACATCGGCGACGCGGAAACGGTGCAGCGCCGGATTCGCGAGGATGCCGAAGCTGGGATCGATACCACCATCGTCTCGCCCGTCGGGCAAATGCCGCTGGCCGAAGCGATGCCGACCTTCGAGGCGTTTACGGCGGATCGATTCGCCTTCACCGACTGACGAGGCTTTCTCGCTTTAGGATTGCCTGACAAACCCCCGGATGGCCGATATAGTTGCCCGTTCGCGCTAGAAAAAGACAGGGGGGTAGGACATGAAGGTTGACGGTGGCGTCGGCTGGGATCTCAAGCGCGTGGGTGCGCAAGCCCAGGAACTTGAGGAGATGGGCTACAGCGGGATCCAGTCGGCGGAGACGGGTCACGATCCGTTCCTGCCGTTGGCGTTCGCGGCCCAACACACGGACAACGTCGATCTGATCACGGGCATTGCCGTGGCGTTCGCGCGCACGCCCATGGTGCTTGCCCACATCGGCCACGACCTGAATGCGGCCTCCGAAGGCCGTTTCGTGCTCGGGATCGGCTCGCAGATCCGCGCCCACATCACCAAGCGGTTCAGCATGCCCTGGTCGTCGCCTGCGGCGCGTATGCGCGAATTCATCCTGGCGATGCGCGCCATCTGGGCAACCTGGCACAAGGGCAAGCCGCTTGAGTTCGCGGGCAAGTTCTACACGCACACGTTGATGACGCCGTTCTTCACGCCCACCAACAACGAGTTCGGCGCGCCCCGGGTTTTCCTGGCCGCGGTCGGCCCCTTGATGACGGAAGTCGCGGGGGAAGTGGCCGACGGGATCATCGTGCACCCCTTCACCACGGACACCTACCTACGCGAGACCACGCTTCCGGCCCTAGAGCGGGGCTTTGCCAAGGCACGGGCGCGAGGGGAAGAGAAGTCGCGGGAGGATTTCGAGATCTCCTACCCGTGTTTCGTCGTCACGGGTCGCGACGAGCAGGAGCTTGCCGGCGCGAAGCAGGCGACACGACAGCAGATCGCGTTCTACGGCTCGACCCCTGCCTACAAGCCGGTGCTGGACAGCGTGGGTGCCGGAGCCCTGCAGTCGGAACTCAACGCCATGTCCAAACAGGGCCGGTGGGTGGAGATGGGCGGATTGATCGACGACAACCTGATTGGGCATTTCGCGGTGGTCGCGGAACCCGAGGGAATCGCCTCGGCCATCAAGAGCCGTTTCGGCGACGTGGTCGACCGAACGTCCGCTGCCTACGCCCAGCTCCCCAAGGACGATCGGGCGCGGATCGTGCAGGAGCTTGCCGCGGCGTAGGAATTTGCCCCGCCGAACGGTCGTTAGGGTGAGGTGCCATCGATGTCGGAGATTGGACGTGAATCAGCGGACTTCAGGACTTTTGATAACGAAAACAACTTGAAAAGGGGTTTGATATGCCAATGAAGTATAGAAATCATAAAGAAACCCTCCATTCTCTCTTCACTTTTGGCACCAAACGGGTAGACTCCGCTTCCCCGTTTCGAGTCAGGGAAGCCTTGGCGGGAGAGTTCGCATGCGTACGAGCGTTTCGATGGTGAAGCCGCCGCGCCGCTTTTGCGGGATTGGCCAGGTTCCGAGATTGGTGGATGGGGCGACCCGGATCGGTGCGTTGGGCGTGCTGGCGGCCCTTGCCGTTTCCCCATCCCTATTCGCCACGGACGACGTTCGAACAGAAATGTCCATCGACATTCCCGATCCCGTCTACGACCGGCCCACATGGACCGAGGAGCGGGCGACGTTCGGGTTCCGCCTATCGGAAGGCTACGGTTTGGACGACGCCGTCGCCGAGGAGTTCGCCGGCTGGATATTGGAGGCGTCCACGCGTCAGGACCTGGCGCCCGAACTGTTGGCCAGCCTCGTCATGACGGAAAGCTCGTTCCGCAAGGCGGCGCGGTCATCGGTGGGCGCGATCGGTCCGGCCCAGGTCCAGCCGCTGCTTTGGAACGACTTCTGCTCGGTGGACCTGACGAACCCCGAGGAGAACCTCTACTGCGGTGCGCAGATCCTTGCCTACTACGAGCAGCGCTGCACGGTCGTCACCCCTACGTCGGAAGATGCCGAGGCTTGCGCCCTGCGTTCCTACAACGTCGGGTACCGCAACCGCGACAACGTCTATTTCATGCCAGCCGCGAATCGCTACGTCGCGAAGATCAACCGCCACCTCGCGCCGCTCGTCGACTCCTAGACCGTCACATCGCCGAGAATTCGAACTCCGTTCGGGCGCGAAAGCGCTCGCCCGGGCGCAGGATGGCGTTCGGGTAGCTCGGGTGGTTGGGCGCATCGGGGAACTGCTGAGTCTCGACGCACAGCCCGGCGTGGACGGGGTAGCGGCGTCCGTGCTTGCCGAGCGCGGACAAGGTGTTGCCGGTGTATAGCTGAATGCCTGGCTGGTCGGTGGTGACGGCCAAGGTGCGGCCCGACGCGGCATGCCGAACTTCCGCGACACGACGCAGACCGCTGCCGGCAACGACGAAGGTGTGATCGAAGCCGTTCTCTGCCAACTGGATTTGGCGGTCGTCCGCCGCCATGGCGGTGCCCAGCGTCACCGGGTTTCTGAGATCGAACGGAGTCCCGAACACGGGCCGTACGATTCCGAGTTGGGTCAGGTCGCCGCTGACCGGGAGGTAGGCCGCCGCCTGGATCGACACCTCGTGGTCGGCAACGGTCGAGCCTTGGACGCCGCTCAAGTTGTAGTAGTGGTGCGAGGTCAGGCTGACCGGTGTCGGCGCGTCGGTGGTTGCCGTGATCTCC
>JAPPKV010000523.1 GCA_028819775.1 Gammaproteobacteria bacterium
GGATAGAACAGCACGGTTCCCACGCGCGGCGGTGCCCACTTGCGCAGGTCCCAGTCCTTTATCTTTTCGCGGACGTTGGCCGCAGCTTCTTCGCTGCGATTGGTGATCTCGAATTGCTGGCGGCTGATGGTCACGGTGGAAACGGGCTGCAGAGGCGCCGGCATCTCCCCCGGCAGCGTGCTTGGCAACGTGGACTCGTACTCGATGGGATACATCAACTCGCCGGTCTCCCGGTCGAAGGCATAGAGATGCCCGGACTTCGTGGTGAGCGCCACGGCATCGATGGTCCTGCCGTCGCGCACCAGTCGGACCAGGGTCGGCGGGGACGGGTTGTCGCGGTCCCAGAGGTCGTGGCGGACGACCTGGTAGTGCCAGATGCGCTCGCCGGTCCGGGCATCGATGGCGACGAGCGAGTTCGCGAACAGGTTGTCGCCCAAACGGCTCGCGCCGTAGAAATCCGGCGTTGCGGAACCGGTGGGAGCGAACAGGATGCCGCGCTCCTCGTCGAGCGCCATGCCCGTCCAGACGTTGGCGCCGCCCGCCTTCTCGAGAGCTCCCGGCGCCCAGGTTTCCGAACCCGGATCGCCCGGTTTGGGAATGGTGTCGAACTGCCAGACCAAGCTGCCGTCTACGGCGCTGAACGCCCGAACCGAACCCGGGAAGGAGTCGGCGTTCTCGGTGGTGGTAAAGCCCAGTATCAGCTTGTCTTCGAAGACAATGCCCGGCGCCGTCACGGACAGATAGCCGGAGCGTTCCACTTCCTGCGGCGTGACGTCGACGCGTCCCCGCTCGCCGAACGTCTCGACCGGCGTTCCGTCGGCTGCGTTCAGCGCTAGCAGGAACCTGCCCGCGTTGTAGAGAACGCGCCGGTCTTCGCCACGTTTCCAATACATCAGCCCCCGCTGGGCACCGAATGGTTCCGGGTCGGAGCGCCATAGCTCCTCGCCGGTGGCGGCGTTCAGGGCAAACGCCGCGAGTTGCGGTGACAGGCCGTAGAGGACGCCGTCGACGACGAGCGGGCTGGTATACATCGTGCCGGCCGGCTCGCCTGAGCGGTATGCCCAGGCCTGGACCAGCTCCTCGACGTTGTCCCGGTCGATCTGGGTGAGCGGCGAATAGTGTTGGCGACCAGCGTCACCAAGGTATACATCCCAATCCACGTCCCGATCCCCCGGCGGCGAATCGGGCGCCGGCGTACAGGCATGGACCAACACCATCAGAGCCGGCAGCACGAGCCGTTGGGCCTGGCGCATGTGTACTCCCCCCCGGTTGCGTTCCGACCGTAAGCAAAAAGACGATGCCGCGCAAATCGGCCCGAGCTATGCTGGATGCTCGTTCACCTGGGATCGTGCCGATGCAGCGACTACCGCTATTCGTCGCCCTGTTGCTCGGGAACCTCGCCGCATCCGCCGAAACCCCGCTCAAACAAGCCTACGGGGACGCCTTCGGAGTGGGTGTCGCGGTCCAAGCCGCTCAACTCGAGCGTGCGACCGAGAGCGCCCTGGTAAAGCGGCATTTCGGCATGGTTGTCTCGGAATACCAAATGAAGGCAAACGTACTCGCTCCCCGGGCGGGTGAGTACGACTACTCGGCGGCCGACGCCATCGTTGCATTCGCCGAGGCCAACGACATGCGCGTCCGCGGTCACGCCCTGGTCTGGCACCAGTCGACGCCCGGTTGGTTTCTCGAAGGGGGCGACCCGGCGGTCATTCGCGTGCGACTCGAAACCTACGTCCGCGATGTTGTAGGCCGATACCGGGGCCGCATCTTCGCCTGGGACGTTGTCAACGAGGCAGCGAGCGACGCCGGCGGCACCTACCGCGAGAGCAGCTGGTACCGGGCGACCGGCAAGGATTACATCGACTGGGCGTTCAAGGCGGCCCGTCAGGCCGACCCCGACTGCCTCCTGTTCCTGAACGACTATGGCACGGAGCGCAATGCGAAGCTGGAACGGGTGATGGCGGTGGTGACGGATCTCACGGAACGTGGCGTGCCGATCGACGGAGTCGGACACCAGTTTCACCTAGGTCGTGGCCAGGCGATCAGCGGAATCCACGAAGCTCTCGATGCGGTGGCGGAAGCCAGGCTGCTGAGCCATATCACCGAACTCGACGTCTCCGCGTACAACGATCCCGGGTCATGCTACCGGGATCGCACGGGGTGCCGGCCGCCCTTGGCCGAGGACGCAATCCCCGAGTTCACAACCGAACAGGCGCACCTCTACCGCGCCGTATTCGACGCGGCCCGGGACCGGCCCAGTGTCCGTGCCGTGCTGACGTGGGGATTGCACGATGGCCAGTCCTGGCTGAACCGATTCCCCGTGCGGCGCACCAACCATCCGCTGCTGTTCGACCGGAACCTCGAACCGAAACCAGCGCTCAATGCCTTGCTGGATCCGGCGTATGAACGCTGAGGCTCCCCGGGTCGCGATCACGCATTTCAGTGCCGACACCAACGGCGACGCCGCAGCCTCCATCGGAGTCCGCCTTAGAGGCGCCGCCGTTCCCGGATGATGCCGTGATCCGACTTCTCGATGGACTCGACGAAACATCGCACCTCGGGATGCGCCTTTGCCGGTTCCTGCAGTTCGTCCAAGGCATCCTTCAAGGTCAGGCCGCGCCGGTAGACGGTGTTGTAGGCGTCCTGCAGCGCTTTCTTGACGTTCTCCTCGAGGCCCAGACGCCGCAGGCGTTCGACGTTCAGGCCCACCGCGCCCGCCGGGTTGCCGTCCGCCGCGACGTAGGCCGGGACGTCCTTGGTCACTAGCGACATCGCGCTCACGAAGGAGTAGGCCCCGATGCTGCGGAACTGCGGCACGCCGACGTACCCGGAGAGCACCGCCTCGTTGCCGACCGTCACATGACCGGCGACCGAGGCGTTGTTCGCCATGACGATGCGGTCGCCAAGTACGCAGTCGTGGCCAATGTGGACATAGGCCATGAAGAGGTTGTTGTCGCCGACCACGGTACGACTACGGTCCGTGGCGAGACCGCGATGGATGGTCACGCCCTCGCGGATGACGTTGTTGTCGCCGATGGCCAGCGTGGTCGGCTCGCCCTTGTAGGCGAACGCCGGGGAACCTTCGCCGACCGTCGAGAACTGGAATATCTTGTTGCCGCGGCCCAGCACCGTCGGCCCACGCAACACCACGTGCGCACCGATCTCGCAGTCGTCGCCCACGACGACATCCGGGCCGATCGTCGACCAAGGGCCGACCGAGACGTTGTCGCCCAGCTCGGCCCTCGGGTCGACCATGGCGCGTTCGTCCACGAGCCGATCCGACTTCCGCTCGACGCACATCAAAATGACCGAGCAAGCCAGTTCGCCGTCGACCAGCGCCTCGCAGTCGAATTTCATGAGTTGGCGCCGTTCGCTCAAGATCGTGCCATTCAGTTCCAGGACATCTCCCGGGCGCA
>JAPPKV010000541.1 GCA_028819775.1 Gammaproteobacteria bacterium
GCGGTCGATGACGGCCTCGAGGTCGCCACGCCGTCCCGCCAAGGTGGCGTTAGTACCCTCAGGCGCGAGCAGGACCGTGCCGCTCAGCGAACGCCCGGTGCACGACGCCTCGACGGCCTCGCGCAGCGCCGGGATGTCTTGCACGGTCTGGAAGCGATAGAACGAGGCGACCGAGGCCCCTTGGCGGGCTTCCGGCACGGTGCTATCCGGCGGGGTCGCGCTGTGTTCGCTGCGCGCCGTCTCCACCTCGGCAGGGCGGGGACATCGGGGCATTGCCGAAGCGCTTCTGCCAATCCGCTGCGGTATAGGTGTGGATCGCAAGCGCATGCACACCGGCGGCGAGTTCATCGGCCAACGTCACGTTGACGCGCCGGTGTCGGTTGATCAGCCGCTCCCCCTCGAACTTCTCCGAGACGATCACCACCTTGAAGTGCGTCTCGGATCCGTCCGGCACGTTGTGGTTGCCGCTCTCGTTGACGACTTCCAAGTGCGCCGGGTCGAATACGACGCTGAGTTTCTCCTCGATGCGATCCTTGACCATCATTGCCCCTTCGTTGGTTCTGTCAGCCGCTCATCAACAGCGGACCAAGACGACCGTAACATTGTCCGAACCGCCGGCGGCGTTGGCTGCATCGACCAGGCGATCCGCGGTCTCGTGCAAGTCGGGCGCGTCGGCGAGGTGGCGTGCGATTTCGTCGTCTTCCAGGTGCTCCGTCAAGCCGTCGCTGCATAGCAGCAGCAGGTCGCCGTCCTCTAGGTCCAGGGTACCGACATCGGGCCGCAACGTCGGCTCCGCGCCGACGGCACGGGTGACGACGTGTCGGTCGCGGGCGAGGCGAGCCTGCGCGGGCGAAATCAGTCCCGCGTCCACCCGACGCTGGACAATGCTGTGGTCCCTGGTGATGCCGGTCAGTTCAACATCGCGGTAACGGTAGACCCGGGAGTCGCCGACATGGGCGACGTAGCCCCTTGCGCCATTCACAACGGTAACTACCAGCGTGGTCGCCATGCCCCGGTATGCGGAGATGGCGCTCGCCAGCCCGAATACGCGCTCGTTGGCGATTTCCAGGGCCCGGCGCAGATGTTGCCGGGTCAGTGGTCCCTGAGCGGCAATGCCAGCCAAGTATTCGACGGCGGTCTCCACGGCGATCTCGGCCGCAACGCCACCCGCCCGGGGCTTGGACACACCGTCCGCGACGACGGCGAGACCTAAGTCTTCGCGCAGGGCGAACACGTCCTGGTTTTCATGGCGAACCCGCCCCGTATCCGTCCTGCCCACTGCGTGCATGGGATCAAGTTTAGCGCGACCCCACCCACCGCGATTTGCGATGCCGCATGTGCTGGACGTGTTGGGCCAACACTTGGCTTCAGCGTGTAGAATCAGGAGACGAGTCAGGAGGCACACAATCATGTTGGCCGTCATCTCGCCCGCCAAATCCCTCGATTTCGAGACCCGTGCGACAACGCGCAAGTCGACGATGCCCGATTTCGTCGACGACGCGGCAATTCTCATCAACGATCTCGTCAAACTTGCGCCCGGAGACATCTCCGATCTGATGGGTATCAGCCAAAAGCTCGGCGAACTGAACTGCAATCGCTACAACGAATGGAGCAGGGACGCGAACGGCGGCAAGCAGGCGGCGCTCGCCTTCACTGGTGATGTCTACATGGGTCTTGGAGCTTGGGACTTCTCCGAGCGGGAGCTGACTTCCCTGCAGCGCCGGGTGCGCATCCTGTCCGGTTTGTACGGGCTGCTGAGACCGCTCGACAAGATCCATCCCTACCGACTGGAAATGGGAACCCCCTTCGCCAACAAGCGGGGCGCGGACCTCTACGCGTTTTGGGGGCAGAAAGTCACCGATACCCTGAACAGCGAACTCGAAGGCCACCGCAACAGGACCCTGGTCAACCTGGCCTCCAACGAATACTGGCGAGTTGTGAACACCGAGCGACTCCAGGCACGGGTGCTGGATACGCGGTTCCTTGACACCAAGAACGGCGAGGTGAAGTTCATCAGCTTCTTCGCGAAGAAAGCCCGCGGGCTGATGGCGGCCTACATTGCCAAGAACAACGTCGAGACGATCAAGGCGTTGAAGGCATTCGACTACGAGGGCTACCGGTTCAGCGAGGAGCGTTCGAGCGCAGACGAACTGGTGTACGTGCGCGCGGAACGCGGCTGACGAAGGACCGCGGCAGAACGGGGAATCCGCGAGCCGCCGCCGGACGCCACAAGGGCGTCCCTTACGGGGCCGACTCAATCTGGATCAGATCGCCAAGCTGCGCCTTGCGGAGCTTGACCTTGTTCCGTTTGCTCGCACCGATGTTCAGCAACTGGACACCGAACGCAAACGCCATCGAGAAATAGATGTAGCCCTTCGGCACGTGGATGTCGAGGCCCTCGGTGACCAGCGCGAAGCCGATCAGCACGAGGAAGGCGAGGGCGAGCATCTTGACCGTCGGGTTTCCTTCGACGAACGCACTCACCGGGCCCGCCGCAACCATCATCACGATCACGGCCACCACGATGGCGGCAACCATCACGGGCAGGTCGTCTACCAGCCCCACGGCGGTGATCACCGAGTCGAGGGAGAACACGACGTCGATCAGGGCGATCTGGACGAGAACGCCGACGAAACCCGCAGTGCGTACTTGCCGCGATGTGGTCTCCTCGATTTCCAGCGAGTTGTGAATCTCCCGGGTTGCCTTGGCGATCAGGAACGCGCCACCGCCGAGCAGGATGAGATCTCGCCCCGAGATGCCTTCCCCGAACACCGTGAAGAGGTCGCTCGTCAAACCCATCATCCAGGACAACGACAACAGCAGACCGATGCGCATGCCCATGGCGAGCAGCAATCCGATGGTCCGCGCCTTGGGTCGCTGTTTTTCGGGCAATCTGCCAGTGAGCACGCTGATGAAGACGATGTTGTCTATGCCGAGGACGATCTCCAGCGCCGCGAGGGTCGCGAACGCCAGCCAGATCTCGGGATTGGCCAGGTATTCCACGGATGTTCTCCGATGGTGGGCGACAATTCATTGAAACACTTTTCGCCTGTTCACCGTGGCCCGAGCGATTGCGGAGTATCATCGGGCGCGTTCGCAGCGACTGAAAGAAAACGACGATGTCAGTACCCACCGACCAAACCGCCCAAGCCATCGAAGCCGCCGTTTTTCGACGCCTGGTTCAGCACCTTGACGAGAACAAGGAGGTTCAGAACATCGACCTCATGAATCTCGCCGGCTTCTGCCGGAACTGCCTGTCCAAGTGGTACGTTGCGGCCGCCGAAGAAAAGGGCGTAGACGTCGACTACGAGGCCGCCCGGGAACGCGTCTACGGAATGCCCTACAGCGAGTGGAAGTCCCGCTACCAGGGACAAGCCAGTCCCGAGCAACTGGCGGCGTTCGACAAGCAGCG
>JAPPKV010000044.1 GCA_028819775.1 Gammaproteobacteria bacterium
GCTGACTGGCGCATGCCCCGTCAACATCGGAACGTTGCGAACGGGGGCAGGACTTGGGCCAGCGGGACGGTCGCCGTCGCCGCTCTGCGGCATGATCCGGGTTTTGAGTACGGCAAAAAACGACGCCACACGACACGAGCAGGGCGATGCGCCACGTTGCCGAGGGGCGGTACGCAGCATTCGAGAAACGCTCGACTAGATCTTTGGCGAATGCGCTTGTTGTGGTCGATTGAGCCCACCGTTCGGCATCTTCCATGGCGCTAATCACGAAATCCTGCATCGCAACCAACCAGCGCCAACGGAAAAAGCCATAGGCCGCCAATATGGCACCAGCCCATATCAGCTTGACTACCACGGGTTCAATCATCGGGTGTCTCCTTATCGCCAGCGTTGTTCCGCAACTTGCCGAGGGCTCCTTGGTAACGCTCACGCACCGCCGCAGTGACGGCGAGGGAACAAGAACCAGAGCCCCAAGACTACGGTAGCGAACACCGCAACGAATATCAGTGGCTCCTCCCGCGCGAACTTCACGACCTCTATGGCGACATCCGGCCAAGTGGCCCCCGCCGAGTTCGCGGCGGCATGTTGTTGACCCCACGACTCGTCGGTCTTCGTAGTGTTGACGCGCGACCGCAAGGTGGCACTAGAAGCGCATGCGCATCCCCGCTTCGACCGTGCGTCCCGGTTGGGGTGCCAGGTCCTTGACCACGGACGTGTGCAGCCGCTGCTCGTCGTCGGTGAGGTTGCGACCGGCGACGAACAGGTCGACCGTCATGCCGCCCGGGCGGAGACGCCACGCGATGCGTGCGCGCAGGTCGTCGTAGGAGTCGGACGGCAACTCGAACTCGGCGACGTCGTCCTGCTCGGAAGCCCGCACGTAGTCCACGTTGGCGCGTAGGCGGTCGCTCGTGAACTCGAAGGACACCCCGATCCGGTTGGGCGGAATAAGCGGCAGGTTGTCGTTGCCGGAAACCTCGAGTTCGGGCGACACCATGTCGAAGAAAGCCCCGACTTCGAAACGGCCGGCTCCCCACTCGGCGATGGTCGTTCGGCCCTCCACCTCGAAACCGGCAAAGGTCGCGTCGGCCTGGGCGTAGCGGCGCACGTCGAAGCCGTCCTGCTCCTCGCCCGTCGCGGCCTGGTAGATGAAGTCGACGAAGTGCGTGTAGTAGAACGTGCCCCGCAGGGACCGGCCGTCGCCGCCGCCGGTGAGGGTAGCCGCCAGATTGCGGGCCTGCTCGTGGTCGAGCCCGGGATCCCCGATCTCGAAGACGCCCGTGCCGGGATGCGGGCTGTCCGAGAAGAGTTCCTCGCCCACCGGCGCACGGGACGAGTAGTCGGCCAGCAGGGTGCCCTTCCAGCCCTCGCCGAGCGGCACGATGAGGCCGAGCGAAGCGCTGCCGCCGGTGAAGTCGCGGCTCGTGCCGTGCGCGGGGAGATGCTCGACCCGGTCGTAGCGGAGGCCCGCCTCGATCCCGAGTTCGCCGATAGAGCGCTCGCCGACCCAGAACAGGCCGACCGACGACGTGTCGACGGGAGGCGTGAAGGCTTCTTCGCCGACCACGGAGAATTCGCGGTCGCCGAGCTGGACGCCGAAAGCGCCACGCCAACCGCCGAACAGGCCGTGCGTCAACTCCGCGCGGCCTTCCCAGGCCTTGTTCGAGAAGGCCGTTCCCACTTCGCCTGCTTCGTTCTCCACGTGTTCGTAGTCGTTGATGCCGAGCCGGAGGTTTAGTCCTTCGAAGCCGTCGAACGGCTCGGCCAGGCCAGCCTCCAAGTCGACGCGCGTCTGCTCGAGGACGACAACGGGAGGATCATCCTCGTGCAGCGCCTCGTCTTCGTGGTGGTCGTCTTCGTGGTCGTCGGCGTGCTCCTCGTGGTCGTCGTGGCCGGCCTTTTCGTGCCCGTGTTCGTGGTGGGCATGGCTGTGGCCGGGGATGCCGTACTCGGAGTCGAGGCCGCTGACGGAGAGGCCGGCGAAGCCGCGATCGCCGACGAAGGAGAAGCCAACGGAACCGCCGCGGACCTCGAGGCCGCTGCCGGGCAGGTGGCCGTGGGCCTCCTCGTCGTCCCCGTGCCCTTCCTCCTCGTCGTGGTCATCCACCTCGTGGTCATGATCGTCGTCCCCGTGCTCGTCCTCGTCCTCGTCGTGGTGCTCTTCCTCTTCTTCCAAGGCGCGCTGGGCCGCGGACTCGGCGAACCCGGGGATATCGTAGTCGTCCGCCTCGCGGGCGAAGGCGTCGAGGTGCCACGCCACGTTGCCCCCGCCGCCGTCGAGCCGGAGGGCCCCGTTGCTGCCGCTGCCGTTGTCGGTGCCACGCAGGTCGAAAGCCCCGCGGACGCGCTCCGGCACCTCGTCCGGGATGCGTCCCGTGTGGACATCGACCACGCCCCCGATAGCGCCGGAGCCGTAGAGCAGGGTCGCTGAACCCTTCAGGACTTCCACGCGCTCCGCGATGAATGGGTCTACCGTGACGGCGTGGTCGCCGCTGCTGACGGAGACGTCAAGCGTGTCGATCTGTTCCTCCATGACGCGCACACGCGCGCCGCCGAGGCCGTGGATGACGGGACGCCCCGCGCCCGCGCCGTAGGAACTGTTGTGGATTCCCGGCTCGTTGCCCACGGTCGCGCCGATGTTGTCCACCGCCTTGCGCTCGAGTTCGTCGGCTTCGAGCACATCGCTGGCCTGCGCGAGTCCTTCGCGCGCGAGCGGGTGTGCCAAGACGATGACCTCCTCGATGTCTCCCGGGTCTTCCTCGCCGGGAGTTTGTGCGCCGAGAGCGGCTGCCCCCAGCCACGGTGCCGCTGCCAGCAAAGCCGGCAAGAATAGTTGCTTGTGTTTCATAGCCCATCTCCAACAATGAAAATCCCGAGACCAGGCCGACGCACCCGGAACGGGAATCCGACCGCGGCGCGTTGCCCGACTGGGAGCGCCTGCCGGTGATGCGATGGAATGCGGTCACGGACTCAAGCCAAAGGTGCCGTTGCGTTCATCTGTGAGGTACGTTATAACATATCTTTTTGGCGGCAGGAAACGGCCCATGGCGTTGGCATCGAGGCCCTCGGTCCACTCGGTCATCCGTGATGGCAAACGGCAAAGGACTGGGTGCTGGACGCTCCGCGAGCGTCCATCGTCGCCGCCCAGCGCCCGACGGCTTCTAGGCGATTCCCGTGACTCCGCCTGAGGCCAAAGATGTCCGGTGGAGTCCGGCAGCGCGCTTGGATCTAGCCGCAGTTGGGCTCTCGACGCTATGCCTGCTCCATTGTGTCGCCTTGCCCGTACTCGTGGCGCTGATGCCGGTGGTTGGACAAGCCGCAGAGAACGAGTTGGTGCATCGTGTCCTGGTAGTCCTTGCGGTGCCCGTCAGTCTCCGGGTGATCTGGAAGACACGGCCGGTGAACGACAATAGGC
>JAPPKV010000410.1 GCA_028819775.1 Gammaproteobacteria bacterium
ACCCTAAACAAAAAAAATTGCCCCCCCATTTTTTTAAAAATTTGGGCCCTCAAAAATGCACCGGGGCCGTTCCCCCCGTTATGCGGGGGTAAAAACCCCCCCGGGCCCCCCCCCCGGGGGCCCGCTGCCTTGTTCCGAGGCTCATCTACCCGCCCATCAACGCCGTATCCACCGGATTATGTCCATATAGACCCCTATATTGTCATTCGTTATGATCTAATAGGGGTGTATTTCTACAGCCACTGCTCGGCCTGCCCCTCGGCGCCGGCATCAACCACCGCACCTACAAGCTGCTGTTCATGGACGTCGGACTGATGAATCACCTCTGCGGTGTCGACGCACCGACCGTCGACGCCATGGACGACACCCGCCTGGTGAACGAAGGCAGTATCGCCGAACAGTACGTTGGGCAGGAACTGGCGACTATTGGCGGCGGCGAGCGGCGCCCGGACCTGCACTACTGGCTGCGCCAAGCACGGACGGGCAACGCCGAGGTCGACTACGTCATCTCACGCGGAGATTGGATCATCCCCATCGAGGTAAAGGCAGGCCGCAGCGGCTCGATGAAGTCCCTGCTGCAGTTCGCGCACGAGAAACAGCCGCCGCTGGCCGTCCGCTTCGACACCAACCCACCGAGCCTGCAAACCATCCGCCACACCATCCGCACCGCCAACGGCCTGCAACCCGTCACCCTGCAATTGCTCTCCCTGCCGCTGTACGCCGTGGAAACCCTGCCCCGCCTCCTCGATCAATTCCGCGCGATGAATCACGCTTCCGAAACTGAGGACTTGACGTAGTGCCTCTTCGTGGCATAACAGTCTTGCATGACAAGGACGGAGAGGCGCGACAGCGTCGCACAAGCCAGACGGCGAGTACGGCGCGGCACGGTAGTGGACGTGGTCCTTCCGTACGAAGTGGATTCGGTAGCTCCGTCTTGTCCGGTCGGCCTGGCCGTTGCCGCCGGCGCGCTCTCCGATTGTGAAGGACTCCACGAACTGGTGTCCGAAATCTACGCCGCGCGAGATGTGGCGGTAGACCGGGTTGCGCCACCTTTGGAGTGACGGCTCAGTGACACCCCGTTGTACACCGGCTACGTGCGCCAATCTTCGGCCATGAGATACATGCGGCTGGAAATCGACGAAGAGCGGCTTGCGCTGGCTCAGGAAGTACTCGGCACCTCGGGAGTCAAGGACACTGTTGAATCGGCGTTGCAAGAGGTCGTCCGTGCGGCACTCCGGAGGCGGTTGGCCGCTCGTATACGATCCGGTGAAGGGATCGACCGCGGTGACCACGTACTCGAAGCGAGCCGAAACCAGCCTCGTTGAGGTTGTACTTGGCTCACCCCAGCGTAGCGCCACACGCGACAAGTGTTGAGGAGGAAGCGGCTTGCGTTTCGACCTGAAAACCACGAAAGGGCTGAAAGACGCATGTCATGAAGCGGAACGCCGGCTTGACCAGGAATCGATTGCCCGGAACGCCGACTTCCTGGAGAGGGTCAGCAAGGCCCCCAAGGTAGAACGCGTTCGCGAGGAGTTCTTTCGCCTCGTTTGGGATGAGAATCCACTTGCGGAGTTGGGTAATGGCGACTTCGATGTAACGGTCGCTCTGGGCGATCCTAACTTTCGTAGAAGCTTTCGGAAGCTAATCACGGGACCGCTACCGAAAGAATCAGCGGACAGAGCAGTTCGGCTCGACAAGGCGTACAACGCTACGCTGGAGTCCATACGTCCCTACATTCGGTCGTTTGGGAAGAAACCTCCGGCCAGACCGAGAGTCAAGACGACGCGTGCGTTTGCAGCGCTCTTTCCGAGCGACTTCACATCGCTGGTCATACCAAGCCGCCGCGACGAATTCCTCGAACTAATTGGGAAACCGACGGGGCCACGAGATAATCCTGTCCGTGCCGATCGAAAGATTGTCGAGCGGCTTGACGAGGCACTGGGTGCGGTCGATCGTTCCGACTGGAGCGCCGTGGCGCGACGAATGATGCTGCCAGAGGTGATTCTCCGGGAGTTCCCGCAACAAGACCCACCGAACCCCGCCCCCGATCCCGACAAAGAGCCGCTACCAGCGGTTGAGCCACGACCGCTAGAACAAATCAAGGAGTACTTCGAGTCGCTCAGCGATGACGGTGAACTGGTGTTCGATGACGACGTGGTAGAGGCGCTTCACCTTGGTCTGTGGGCGCACGGGCAGCGGCACTTTGGCGTGCTCACCGGCCTGTCGGGAACCGGCAAGACCCAACTCGCCCTGAAGTACGCCGAGGCGTTGACCGGGGCAACCGGCGAGTCGAACGAGCAGATGTGTACCATCCCGGTACAGCCCGGCTGGCATGACCCGACCCAACTGCTCGGGTATGTCAATCCGCTCGGCGAGAGTCGATACGAGCAGACGGAGTTTCTGCGATTCCTTATTCGCGCCTCGGAGAATCGCTGCGAGCCGCACGTGTGCGTGCTCGACGAGATGAACCTGTCTCATCCTGAGCAATACCTGGCGCCGATCCTCAGTGCGATGGAGCGTAATGGGGGAGACATACCGTTGCATGGCGGCGGCGACGCGTACGGTGTACCGTCGAGCATTGCCTATCCGCCGAACCTCGTGCTCATCGGTACGGTGAACATGGACGAGACCACCATGGGGATTTCCGACAAGGTGCTTGACCGTGCCTTTACTTTGGAGTTCTGGGACGTCCGCGTCGAACGGTGGCCGGGTTGGGACGCAGCCGGAATCGAAGCGCCGGACAAAGCAGACGTCAAAGAAGTCCTCGACATGCTCATGGACGCGCTCCGCCCGGCTCGCTTGCACTTCGGCTGGCGAGTAGTCGCCGAGGTCGTGCAGTTCATGGCGCTGCGACAGGAGCAGGACGCTACACTCTCCATGAGCGACGCACTCGACCGGGTGATATACGCGAAGGTCTTGCCGAAACTGCGGGGAGACGACTCGCCGCGCTGTCGTGATGCGCTGGAGAAGTGCAACACGGTCCTCACGGATCGCAACTTGGCGCGATGCGCCGGCAAGGTGACCGAGCTCATTCAGGACCTGAACGAAACCGGCAGCTTCCGCTTCTGGCGGTAGCAGCACATCGCCATACCGTCGATGACGTTGTCGCAGCGGACCGAGGACGGGCTCCGAAAACTTGATCCGGAACACTCGAACGGCGGGTTTACGGAACTACAATCGGCCACCCTCGTTGCCCCGGATGACCGGGAGTGCCGGCTTCTGGTAGACGACGAACCAATCAGTCAGGCCGAGATCGGGCGCAACGAGTGGGTGTGGCTACCGGGCTTCTACGCCGGCGAGGTGCGCATCGAGTTGCTGGACCGTAGCGACCGGACGCTGGGAACGTGGCGCCTCGACGTGAGCCCGGATGCCGGCAAAGCCGGCCGCGAACTGTTCGGGCGCATGGTCA
>JAPPKV010000221.1 GCA_028819775.1 Gammaproteobacteria bacterium
ACCCGCCCGATTCGGATGTCAGCGATCACTCACCAACGATTTGTCGTACACCCCCCCTACGGGTTCACGCCCGTCATCGCCCCTTCGTCATGTATGATCGAGGGTTGCCGCAATTCGAAGAGGGGACACGAATCCATGGCGCACTCACTGATCATCTCCGGGGGCACCGTCATCGACGGCAGCGGCGCAGAGTCGAAACGAGCCGACGTCGCTGTCGACAACGGCCGCATCAGCCGTATTGGCGACCTCGACGGCGTTGAAGCCGGACGAACCATCGACGCCACCGGCAAGCTCGTGACGCCGGGGTTCGTGGACCTGCACACCCACTTGGACGCCCAAATCGGCTGGGATCCGGAGATGCGCCCCAGTTCGTACCACGGGGTGACGACCGCGCTTATCGGCAACTGCGGCGTGACCTTCGCGCCGTGCAGCCAGGAAAACCAGCGCTATCTCGCCGAACTGATGGAAGCCGTGGAGGACATTGCGGCTAACGCCATCATCGACGGCCTGCCCTGGAACTGGACCACCTTCGGGGAGTACCTCGACTGCGTTCAGTCGTTGAAGCCCGCGCTCAACGTGGTCGGCATGTGCGGCCACTCCGCCATCCGCTTCGAGGCCATGGGCGACAAGAGCTGCGACGAAGGCGTGCAGGCGGACGAGAGCGAACTGCAGCGCATCGTCGATCTCGTCAAGGAGTCCGTCGAAGGCGGCGCCGCGGGATTCTCGACCTCGCGCTTTCTCGGCCATCGGGTTCCCGACGGACGCTTGACTCCCGGAACGTGGGCCGACCCGAGGGAGACCCGGGCCATCCAGGAGGCGGTCGTCGAAGCCGGCGGCCGGGGCGGCATGTTCCAGGTCGCGCCCGATATGCGGACCCGCTACGAAATCGAGAAACAGATGTTCGAGACGGGCGCCGAACTCGGCTGCCAGGTGCTGTTCTCCGGCGGTACCGGACCCGAAGGCGACGGCGGCGTGGCGCGTTGGCAAGAGTTCCTCGGCCGCAACAACGAGAACGGACGACGCATCACGTCCATCTGCCACACCCGTCCGAGCGGCTCGTTCTTCGGTCTCGCCCAGCAGGCGTTCCTGCGCACGCCGGCGTGGCGGGAGCTGATGAAGCTGCCGACGATCGAGGACCGGGTCGCCGCCCTCACGGATCCCGCGACCCGTGAGAAGCTTGTTACGGAAGCCAAGGAGGCCGGCGGCTTCGGCCCGGTTGCCCGCAGGTTGCATCCCATGGGCATGGGCGAGTTTCCGGATTTCGACCTCGACGACAACAACAGCCTGCAGAAGCTCGCCGACGACGCGGGCAAGGATCCGGTGGAGGTCTACGTCGAACACCTGATCGCCTCGGAGGGTCGGGAACTGTGGAACCTCTGGGCCTTCGGCGGCGCGCTCCAGAACCAGTGGAACTATATGCGCCTGCCCCATGTCGTGCCGATGCTCGGCGACGCCGGCGCCCACGTCGGCCAGTTCACCGACGCCGACTCGCCGACATTCCTGCTCGGCGAGTTGACTCGCGACCGCGGCGTCTACACGTTACCGGAAGCCGTACACCGAATCTCCGGCAAGTCCGCCGAGGTGCTGGGGCTCAAGGAACGCGGCGAGCTACGCGAAGGCTGGCATGCCGACATCAACGTCATCGACTACGAGAACCTCTGCTCCCGCCATCCAGAATACGTCCGCGACTTCCCGCACAACGGTGGGCGCCTGGTGGTGAAGAGCCGGGGGTACGACGCGACGCTGGTCGCCGGCCAGGTCGTCATCGAGGACGGCGAATACACGGGCAACCGGCCGGGCACGGTGATTCGGGAGTTCATCCGGGGATAGGTGTTGCATCGGTGGGAATTGCAGCCACCAGCGATGCCCATGGCGCACCCCACACCCGGCGAGCCGCGTTGCTTCACGCGTGGTCAGTCGGACGCGGGATCCCCCGACCTCAACCGGATCATGACTTCGTTGCCGCGCATGAAGGGCGGTGTCCAGGGGCCGTTGTAGACTGCGGATACGGGCTCGCCGACCGTCTCTAGACCGTCGCGTTGGAGCGTAGCGCGAAGCAGTTCGGCGTGCTTGAGGAAGCGCACCTCGGTCATGCGCCCGCGATAACGCAATACGGCGAACAAGCCTCCCGGGACTTCGGCGATGGCCACGCGGTCATTCACCGAGAGCGTCGCTGGCCATGAGCAGAAACGGCAGCAGTCGGAGTAGCGGCCCCCTCGGCCACCCGTAGGAGACAGGGCAAGCAAAAAAACCTTTGAAATTCACCAATCTTGGGGACGCGCAAGTCGGTGAGATTGGCTAAGTAGGACTCGTCGGAATAGGCGGGGAGGAATCGCCCATGTCCTGGAAAGCTCGTGCGGGCGTGTTCGGCCTTTTTCTGATGTTCGGGCTCTGGCTCGCCTACGAAATGGCACCGCGGACCACCGTGGAGGAGGAGCAGTCGAGCGAGGAAGACCGCTTGGCAGTCGAGCAGGCCCTCGCCCAGATTGCCAATGAAAGCAGAAACATCGACGGGACGGAGCAACGCTCTCACCGGGCGCCGACGCAGTTGGCCGAGGCCCCTCCCGGGTTCGAATCCGCAACGTTGACGGATCGTCCGGGGACGCCGCCGGAAGGGTATGGCTTCGTGACGCACCACGACGTCAAGCGAGGCCCGATGACGGAGGCGGACATCGACCGGGGTCGGACCGCGCCGACGCCGGATTGGATGTCCTCCTCCGGACTGGCGGAGGTCGCTGGGCGGGACTGGACGTTCGGTTGGGTCAAACTGGCCGACACAAGCGCTCTCGAGGACCTCCGGGCGGCGTTGACCGCGCAGGGAGGTGTTGTCCTCGGGCGGTCCGGCAATCTCCTCCGGGCGCGGCTCCCCGGCGACGCATCGCGTCTGCGGGAACTTGCTGACTCCGCCGCCGTCGCGGGGATCGGCGCCGTGCCCGTCGACTTGAAGATGCCTGCTTCGCTCAGGGAGCGGGCGCTCTCCGGCAGCCACGACGACGTTCCGGTGTGGATCACCTTGATGGACGACGACCCCGAAGGACGCTGGCGGGCTGCACTCGGCGACCTAGGTGCGGTCGTCGGCTATTTCGACCCGGCAATCCGCACCTACGCGGCAAACTTGCCGCTGGACGCCCTTTGGTCCGTCGCGTCGGCCGACTACGTCCTGGCCGTGGAGGCCATCGGTCGGGTGGCACCGACGCTGGAAATGGCATCCGCGGCGATGGGCGCCGACGCGTTGCGAAGCTACAACGCTTCCACGGGGCTCTTCGCGGGGATCGGTGGCGCGTCGGTGGCGGTGGGCGTGATGGACTCCGGGCTGAACGTGGACCACCGCGACATCGGTTCCAACCGACGCAGCATCTGCGGCGCGAACTTCACGAATCTCATCTTCAGCCGCGAGGAGGACC
>JAPPKV010000244.1 GCA_028819775.1 Gammaproteobacteria bacterium
AGGATGCCGGGGGTGCCGACGCCCATGGCGCGAGCGGCTTCCACGTAGGCTTCGTTCTTGGCGGCGAGGGTCTGGCCGCGCACGATGCGGGCGAGGTCGAGCCAGGACACGGCGCCGAGGGCTGCGAACAGCAGCACGATGTTGCGGCCGAACAGCACCACCAGCAGGATCACCAGAAGGATGAAGGGCAACGCGTAGAGTCCGTCCACCACGCGCATCATGGCCATGTCGGCCGCGCCGCCGACATAGCCGGCGGTCGCGCCCCAGGGAATGCCGATCAGGCAACTGACGAGGGTTGCGGCAAGGGCGATGACGATGGACAGCCGTGCACCCGTGAGGGTCCGGACCAAAAGGTCGCGTCCGACGCCGTCGGTGCCGAACCAATGGGCGGCGCTGGGGGCCGAGTCGATGGCGTCCCAGTCGACCGCGTCGAAATCCCAGGGGGACAACCACGGGCCCGCAGCGGCGGCCAGCACTACGAAGGCAAGAACGCCGCAGCAAATCCGCGCCAGCGGCGTGCCCAGCAACGCCTCACGCATGGCGGATCCTCGGGTCGAGTCTCGCGTAGCAGAGATCGACCAGCAGGTTGAAGCCGAGCACCAGGGCTGCGTAGACGACGACGGCACCGGTGACCAGCGTGTAGTCGCGGTTCAGGGCGCCCTGCACGAAGTAGCGGCCAAGACCCGGCAACGAAAAGACCTCCTCGATCACCATGGAACCGGCGAGCAGGGCGGCGGCGGCGGGACCGAGAAACGACACCACGGGCAGGAGTGCGCTCGGTAGCACGTGGCGCGTGACGAGGCGGAAACGGCCAAGGCCCTTGGCCCGTGCCGTCATGACGTGCGGTCGGTTGAGCACTTCCAGGACGCTGCCCCGGGTCAGTCGCATGAACGCGGCGGCGTAGGGCAACGCCAGGGTGATCGCCGGCAGCACGAAGTGTTTCCAAGTGGCATAGCCGCCGGCCGGGAACCAGCCGAGGGAAACCGCGAACAGGAGGACCAGCACCGGTGCGACGACGATGGGCGGCAGGGCAAGGCCGAGCGTGGCGCCGAGGACCAGCAGGCGGTCCCTTGGCCCGTCCCGACTGAGTGCCGCGAACGTGCCTCCCGCGACACCCATTGCCAGCGCCAATGACAGCGCCGCCAAACCGACGCCGACGCTGATCGGCAACCCCATGCCGATCAACTCGTTGACGGAGAAGTCCTTCTGCCTGAACGATGGCCCGAGGTCGCCGCTCGCCAGGTTCAGGACGTAGCGGCCGTACTGGACGAGCAGCGGTTGGTCGAGGTCGTAGGCAGCGCGCAGGTTGGCTTCCACCTCCGCCGGCAGTCGGCGTTCGCCGTCGAACGGCCCGCCCGGCGCGACGCGTACCAGGAAGAATGTCACGGTAACCACCGCCCAGAGGGTTACCATCGCAAAGGCCAGCCTCCGGAGCAGGTAGTGCCTCACGGGTCAGTTCGCGCGAATGCCGAGGTATCTCGCCGGGTGGACGTTGCGCGCGTTGGTTCGCCAGCCGGTGATTCGGGGATTCACCAGGCTGCGGATGGTGACGGCGTAGAGCGGCGCCACCGGGTCGAGGTCCAGCGCTGCGACTTCGGCCTGGCGAAGCAGGTCAAGCCGTGCATCCAGTTGCGCGGTTCGCTTTGCGCGTTCCATCAGGTCGTCGACTCCGGCGTCGGCGAACCGCCCGTAGTTCACGTCGCCGGTCGTGGACATGAGGAGTTCCAGGTAGTGCTCCGGATTGTTCTCGCCGAACCAGCCGGCTTGGGCGACCTGGAAGTTTCCCTGGCGAAGCTCCGCGAAATGGGCGTTCAACTCGGCATGGTGCAGGGCGGTCTCGACGCCGATCGCCTTCCACATCGCGGCGATGGCGACCTGGACCTTCTTGCTGTCGGCGCCGGCGATGTAGCGCAGGGTCACGCGGAGGGGCTTGTCGTTGGTGTAGCCAGCCTCTGCGAGCATCCGGCGGGCCGCTTCCACATCCACGTCGCGCGGCGCGACGGCACTCGAGTAGTTCGCGACCATGGGCGGCACGAACGACGCACTGGGCACCTCGCCGCTTTCGAGTACCCGGCCTGTGAGGATGTCGCGGTTGATCGCCAGCGCGAGTGCCCGGCGCACCCGGGGGTCGTCGAAGGGTGGTTCGGTGACGTTGAACACCAGGTACATGATCGACAGCGGCGGCGAGAGGTGGATGTGGCCCGCCATCTCCCGTTTCAGCCAACCGATCTCGCCCGGCGGGAAGTCGCCGATGATGTCCAGTTCGCCATTGCGGTAGCGGTTGTAGGCGGCGTTGCGGTCGGCGGTGGGGTAGTAGGTGACTGCGTCCAGCCGTACTTTCGCGGCATCGCGAAAGTACGGGTTCTTCTCGGCCCGAACGAACCCTTGCGGCTGCCATTCGGCGAGTACGAACGCCCCGTTGGTGACCATGTTGCCGGGTTTGACCCAATCGTCGCCGAGTTCCTCCACGACGTGTTTCGGCACCGGGTAGCCCGTGGGATAGATCAGCCGCTCGGCAAAGAACGGGAACGGTTCCGCGAGCCGGATCTCGAGCACGTGCGTACCGAGTGCCCGAACCGCGAGTTGGTCGATGGGTGCCTTGCCGGCGTTGACCGATGCCGCGCCGTCGATGGCGTAGAGAAAGTAGGCGAGGCTCGCGGCGGTGGCCGGGTCGAGCAGGCGGCGGAAGGAGAATACGAAGTCGGCAGCCGTCACGGGGACGCCGTCGGACCAGCGTGCATCGTCGCGCAGTCGGAAAGTCCAGATCAGGCCGTCTTCGGACACGCTCCAACTTTCCGCCGCTCCGGGCACGATGCGGCCGTCGGCATCGTGGGCTGTCAGCCCCTCGAATAGGTCCGCGAGAATCTTCTCCTCGAGATTCAGGTTGTAGCGGTGCGGATCCAGTGTCAGCGGCTCGCCGCCGTTGCCGATGTGCAGTTCCGCGGCATGGGCCGAGGCCGCGAGCAACGTGACGCAGATGATCGGCCTCATGGGTCTTCGTCGCGGTCCCAGGCGCGCTGCATGTGCAGGAACGTGAACGAGGCCGTCCAGGCGATGAGGACGAGCCCGGCCAAGCCCTCGGTACCCGTGATCGCGCGCAGCGGTCCCGAAGGGAATTCGTCGCCGAGACCAAGCGTCGTGTACGCCGATGCGGAGAAGTAGATGCAGCCGGAGAACGACGGGTCGGACACGGCGCCGAACATGGTTCCGGACATGAGGTAGTAGGCCATGCCGAAAATCCAGATTTCTGCGACATGGACGACGAGCATCGCCACGACGAAGAACAACACGCCCAAAGGTCGACCGTCGAGGCGCGGGGATCGGTAAAGCCGGCGCATGGCCGCGTAGTGGATGACCACGCAGGTCGCGGTTAGGCCGGCTGCGATGCCGTAGGCCAATACTT
>JAPPKV010000078.1 GCA_028819775.1 Gammaproteobacteria bacterium
TGACCGCGTAGAAGACGAAGTAGGCGGCGAGCACCTCGGTCGAGACGCCGAGCAGCGTAAACGGCAGCGTGTCGACGGCGAACTGGACGGCCTTTTCGATGGGATGGAAGCGGCCCACGTTCAGCCAATACAGGCGGTGCGGCGAATGGTGTACGGCGTGGTAGCGCCACATGAACTCGAACTTGTGGAACGCCCGATGCAGCCAGTAGCGGGGAAAGTCGGCCGCGAGGAGCATCAGCGCGGCTTGCGCGGCAACCGGGAGTTCGTGTGGCCAGATGCCCTGTATCGCCATGCCCGTTGTGCGGAGCTGCTCGGCAAGGAAGATCACCAGGGTGATCGACAGCAGGTAGGGGAGGCCGACCTGCACGACGAGCATGAACACCAGATCGGCACGCGCATCGGTCAAGGCCGGGTGCCATTGATGTCGGTACGGGAACTTGAACTCGTGCAGCGTGACGAGGGCCGCACCGGCGAGTCCGGCGACATACGAGGCGACGGTGACGTGCACTCCCGCGCCGACCATCACCGCAAAGACGGCGAACGCAATGGCTATCACACCCGGGTAGGAGACCCGCGCAACGAGACCGGATGCGGGGGTCTCGGTACTCACGGGCCGAGGCAAATCGCCTCGTAGGGGCGACCCTTGTGGTCGCCCGTCCTAGGGCAGCGCGAGGCGTCGGCCGGTTGCCACGAGAATGCGCGAGCATTCTCGAAACGCGCCCGAAGGGCGCGCCGGGACGGGACAAGCCCGTCCCCTACGGGTCGTTGTCCCTCGCACGTCCGCCTTGTCCCGAGTGAACGGGATGCCGGTTTCTGGCCTGCCATGGGTCGTATTATGGCTGCGCTGTGCCGTCGAAATAAGACTCCGCCAAGGCGAATGCGTCCTGGCCCACGTCGATGCCGATCAGCCGTCCGGGGATGTCGTCGGCGGGCGGATGGATGCCGCCCCAGATCCGGGACAGGCTGGTTTGGTCGGAGGCGTCCTGGTACGTGGCCCATTGAAGGGTCATGTCCACCGAGGGGCCTTCCTCGAACACCAGGAATTCGTTGGCGCGGATCTCGAAGCCGCTCATGCCGCCCGGGAAGTACTCGCTGCCGGTGAGTGCCGTCAGCACCTCGGCGGCCGCCCGCGAGTAGGTGGAGTGTCCGGAGATGTAGCCCGCAAAGGGCGGGGTAACGAACGTCGGTCGCTGGTAGGGCCACCAGTTCTCGGCGAGGATCCAGTCGACGCCAGCCTGGTCGGTTTCGGGATCGTCGATGAAGTCCGGACCCCGCCAGGCCAGGAGTTTGATCTTGTCGACGTGCTCGCCGTTCTCACCGGCCAACTCGTCGTCGGCAGCCACGAGTTCGACGTAGCCGTCCTCGAGCGGAATCCCGTCGACGTCATAGGCGGCGCGTTCGGAATCGGAACTCTGGCCACGGTCGGCCATCGCGCGGATGGCGGAGATCGGCCGGATGTAGTCGTACCAGCCTTTGATCCCCCAGGCGGTGATGGCGGCGTCGTGCATGGCGCCGCCCAGGGTGAAGTAGGCCTTGATATCCCACTCTAGGTCGCCGAGATCCGGGCCTGTGCCCCGGAAGCGACGCGCCAGGAGTTCGTGGTCGTTGACCTCGTTCAGGATCGTGAACCAGTGGCCGGGCGGCGTCTCCGAATCCGGCCCGTCGGCCCAGAACTCGGCGAGTACCCGGCTGTAGTCGCCGCGCGGGACCACCTGCGGAGCGTAGGGCGCCCCGGTGACCGGATTGGTGACGTAGCCGGTACCCGGATCACCGCCCTGGAGGGTGTTGTAGAAGTCGGGGTAGTCCTCGAAGTTCCGGGGATAGTTATCGATGTTGCCGAGGCTTGCCGGGGAGATGTCCATCGTCACGCCGTCTTCCGGGCTCAAGTGCGCCGACCAGATGGAAACCAACGAGAACCCCCACTTGTAGCTGTCGGACAGCGTGCCGTCGATAGTGGGGGGCATCCCGGGATCGTGGTACACCCAATAGTCGAATCCGTCGCGTTCGTAGATCGTGACGTCGTCTTCGGTGAGCGCGAAGGGCACGACGATGCCCCATTCGGGACTTAAGAATTCCGGTTCGGACTGGGCCGGGTTGCCTGCCTGGTCGATGAAGGTCTCCAGCGACAGCGGCTGCCAGCGGTTCAGATCGACGATGTTCGGGTTGCCGGGCAGATGGGGTTCCAAGCCGGGATTGACCGGTTCGTAGACCGTGTTCACGTAGTCGTCTTCCTCGTTGGCGCCGTCCAGCAGGCCGAAGTCGAGGTAGCAGCGCGCGATGTGGTTGCCGAGGGCCGCCGCCGAACCGGAGGCGTAGTCGGTGGAGTCGATCGCCGGGTCGTAGCCCAGCGCCCCCATCAGCGTATTGATGTCGCGGCGAATGCGGCCCACGCCGGGCGAGCGCCGAAAGCGCTGGAAGATGATCCGGTAGACCGCATAGCTGATGGCCTCTTCCCGGGCCGCGTCCACGTCGTCCGGTGCATCGAGGGTAGTGAAGTCGCAGGTCGTTCCGGCCCGGGTGCGGCCGAGCAGCCACGGCGTCCCGGTGTCCGAATAGGCGGCCCAGATGTCGTACATGGCCGCAGAGCTGTGGAACAGGTTGCGGGCGTGGACCGTGGGTCTTGCCCAGTCGTTCCGGATCGACTGCAGCAGCACCTCGTTCCAGCGGCGCGCCACCGACACGTCTTCGTCCAACGCGACACCCGGCAGGTAGTTGGCGATCAAGGTCGTGGAATTGCCGGGCATGGTGAATACCGTCACGGCGGCGAAGCGGTCCGCGAAGGAGCCGCCTTCGCTGCTCGTCCAGTGGCTGAATTGGTAGTTGCGCACCGGCGGCGCGGCTTCGATCGCAATCTCGTCGCCCTCGGCATATATGCCGTCGCCGTCGCCCTGCACGACGTTAAGGCGCAGTACCACGTCGCGGCCCTGGGTCACGGTGAGTAGCTGGTCGGCCTCGACCGCGCGCAGTCGGTTGGTCGTTCCATCGGGCCAGTCGACGACGACGTCCGCAAACCGGGCGTTACCGAGTCCGTAGTGCACCTCGAGGGGATTCTGCGAGACGTAGTTGCTGCCCGCGCGCAACTCGCGCAGTTGTTCTTCCTGGGGTGTGGAAACGGTGATCTTGGCGCCGACCCCGAGGGGATTGGTGCCGTCCGCGGCGAGTTCGATGCCGAGGTAGCGGTTGGTCGTGTCGGTGTCGTTGCGGTAGTAGACCAAGTGATCCGCACTGTTGTTCACGATGACGATGTCGATGTCGCCGTCTCGTTCGGCGTCGAAGCAGGCGACACCCCGGCCTTGGCTCTTGGTGACGAGGCCGACCTCCTCGGCGCGTTCGTCGAAGACGCCGTTGCCCCGGGAATGGAAGAACCGGATCTGGTCCGTGGTGAAGTCCTTGTTGAGTTCG
>JAPPKV010000098.1 GCA_028819775.1 Gammaproteobacteria bacterium
TCGACCGGCGGGGCGGGCGTCGGCGCGGGTTCCGGCTTCGGCTTCGGCGGCGGCGCAGGCTGGGGCGCCGGCGCCGGTTTCGGTTCCGACTTCGGCGCCGGCGGTGGTGCCGGCTTCTCCATGACGATCAATACGGTCTCGATGGCGCGGGGCTCGTAGAGGCGCAAGTCGTCCGTCTCCGGCTGCCAGTTCTGGAGCAACAGGGCGAAAACGCCGCTGTGCAACAGGAGCGCAAGCACCAGCGGAAAAGCGTAGTCTCGGACGAAGTTCATCTCCTAGCCGCCCCCGCCGGGTTCCAGCGATTCGACGGGATCGGTGATGAGTCCTATGCTCCCCGCACCCGCGCGCTGCAACACCGACATCACCCGAACAACCTCGCCGTACGGCACGCCCTTGTCGCCGCGCACGTACACCGGCAGGTCAGGCCGCACCTCGAGGATCTTCTCCGCCTGGTCGAGGAGCGAGAAGATCGTCGCCCGGGTCCCCTCGGCGCCTGGTCGCGGCATGCCCGTGTTGACGAAGATGTCGCCGTTGGCGTTGACCGTTATCACCAACGGATCCTCTTCGTTGGACAGCGGCGCCGAGTCGGCGCTCGGCAGATCCACCTCCACCCCCTGGGTGGTGAGCGGCGCAGTTACCATGAAGATCACCAGCAGCACCAGCATCACGTCGATATAGGGCACGACGTTGATTTCGGACATCGGCTTGCGACGGGCTGCCATGCGCTATCCCCTACGATTCGCCGTTGCCAAACCTTTAGCCCGCGACCACGGTGCGGTGCAGGATGGAGGTCAACTCGTCTGCGAATGCCTCGTAGCGCTTCATGAGCACCTCCACCCGCGCGGCGAAGCGGTTGTAGCCGATCACCGCCGGGATGGCTGCGAATAGCCCCATCGCCGTGGCGATCAACGCCTCCGATATGCCCGGCGCCACCGCCGCCAGGGTAGCCTGGGTCATCGTGGCGACGTTGCGAAAGGAGTTCATGATGCCCCAGACGGTGCCGAACAGGCCGACGTAGACGCTGGTCGAACCAACCGTCGCCAGAAAAGGCAAGTGGCGGCCCAAGCGCTCCTCCTCGTGGGTCAAGGCCACGCGCATCGCCCGTTGCACGAACTGCATGACGGCGTCCGGATCCGTGGTCCCCGCTTCGGACAGTCGCTGGTATTCGCCGAACCCGGCGGCAAAGACCGTCTCGATCCCGGTGAGGTCGTCTTCGCGCTCGGCGAGTTCGCCGTTGAGCTCGGCAAGATCGATGCCGCTCCAGAACTCGTCCTCGAAGTCGTCGATCTCGCCCTGAACCCGGTTGAGCCCAAACCAGCGCTGGAAGATCAACACCCAGGATGCCAGCGATGCCAAGAGCAGGATCACCATGACCGCCTGTACGAGGGGGCTGGCATTGGCGATCAGTTCCAGGATTGAAGCGGGCTGGGTCATGTGTCATCCCCCTTTGAATCGTTGTAGCCATCAAGATCCAATTTCAACTGCCCGTCGCCGGCACGGCCGCCCGGGGCCAGCCCGAGGTGACGGTAGGCGGCCTCGGTGGCGACCCGGCCACGAGGAGTGCGCATGACGTAGCCTTCCTGGACCAGGAACGGCTCGATGACGTATTCGATGGTATCGCGTTCCTCGCTGATCGCCGCCGACAACGTCTCGACGCCAACGGGACCACCGCCGAACTTGGCCGCAATGGCTTGGAGCAGGAGCCGATCCATGCCGTCGAGACCGCGGTTGTCCACCTCCAACATGCTCAAGGCCGCATCCGCCGTGTCCCGGGTGACGGCACCACCACTCTTGACCTCGGCGTAGTCCCGCACGCGTCTGAGCAGCCGGTTGGCAACACGCGGCGTGCCCCGCGAACGCCTGGCGATCTCCTTCGCTCCGGCCGCTTCGATGGGGATGCCGAGTTTCCCGGCGGAGACGGCGACGATTTCCGCCAGTTCGTCCGGCGAGTAGAACTCGAGGCGCTCGGTGATCCCGAACCGGCCGCGAAGCGGCGACGTCAGGAGCCCCGCACGCGTCGTGGCGCCGACCAGGGTGAAACGCTTCAGCGTCAGGACGATGGATTTGGCCGCCGGCCCCTCGCCGATCAGGATGGGCAGCTTGCCGTCTTCCATCGCCGGATAGAGGATTTCCTCCACGACCGGCGAGAGCCGGTGGATCTCGTCGATAAACAGGACGTCGCCGTCGTCCAGATTGGTCAACTGGGCGGCGAGGTCGCCTTGCTTCTCCAGAACGGGTCCCGATGTCGCTTTCAGGGCGACGTTCATCTCGTTGGCGACGATGTGCGCGAGAGTCGTCTTGCCGAGACCCGGCGGACCGAAGATCAGCGTGTGGTCTAGGCAGTCGCCGCGCCGGCGGGCGGCCTCGATGAAGATCGCCATCTGTTCCTTGACCCTTTCCTGGCCGACGTACTCGTCGAGCCGGGTCGGTCGAAGGGCGCGGTCGAACGAGCGATCCTCGTCGCCGACGGCGCCGGAGGTGATCCGATCAGGCTGCAGGCTCATTCCGTGGCCAGGCGCTTGAGCGCCTCACCGATGAGGTCTTCGGTACTCCACTCGACCCCGCCGCCGTCGGCTACCGCCGCGACGGCCCCGATCGCCTGGTTCTCCCGGTAGCCCAGCGCGATCAGCGCGAGCACGGCCTCGCGGGTGTTGAGCGTGTGGCCGACGCTGGTGGTCGCGGACAACTCGCGGACCTTGTCCTTGAGTTCTACCACGAGCCGCTGCGCGGTCTTCCTGCCGATTCCCGGAACGCGTTCCAGCGCCGCCGTGTTGCCGCTCACGATCGCGTCGGCGAAAACGTCCGGGGCGACGTTCGACAATAGCGAAAGGGCAAGTCGGGGGCCGACGCCGGTGACCCGGATCAATGTTCGGAACAAGCCGCGTTCCGCCAGGTTCGCGAACCCGTAGAGCGTGTGCGCATCCTCGCGGACGACGAGGTGGGTATAGACCACGATCCCTTCCGGGTTCGCCTCCAGCATCACGGCCGCGCCTCCGGAAACCTCCACCTCGTAGCCGACGCCGCCGACGTCGATGAGCGCGGTGGGGCCGTCGCGTTCGACGAGTTTGCCGCGCAGCAGGCCGATCACGGTGCGCGTCCTCTGCGGGCCGTCAAAGATCCAGAACCTGCCGGGTCCATTCAATCTCCCGGATCGCGCGCTCCCGGCGACGGTCTCCCGCCGAGGGCACGCGAACGACACAGCGACGTCGCTGAAGCTGTCCCGTCGCTTAGCATTCCATTTGCCGTATGCGAGTATTGACGTGACAGATCGCGACTGCAAGCGCGTCGGCCGCATCCGATGCCGGATCAGCCGAGAGCGAGAGCAGCGCGCGGACCATGTATTGCACCTGGGCCTTGGTCGCGTTGCCGGTTCCCACCACCGCCTGTTTCACGGCTCGAG
>JAPPKV010000514.1 GCA_028819775.1 Gammaproteobacteria bacterium
CGCGTCCACAACCCACTCCACTTGCTCCGCTAGTATGCCGGAAAGCACCAGTTCGCCGCCCGGTACGAGTCGGTCGGAAAAGGCGTCTACCAGTCCACGGATCGTGCCGGCGACTAGGTTCGCAATCACCACGTCGAAGGCAGAATCCACCGCGTCGAGGCGGCTCTCGAAGGCGATCTCGACGCCGTTGGCGCGGCTGTTCTCAAGGGTCGCGCGCCGTGCCTGGGGGTCATGGTCGACGGCAACCGCCGTAGCCCCAAGGCGGGCAGCGGCAATGGCCAGGATCCCGGATCCCGACCCAACGTCGAGAACGCGCTTGCCGTCCAGCGGCGTTCGCGCCAATTGTTCGAGACAGAGGGCGGTGGTCGCATGCGTGCCGGTTCCGAAGGCGAGCCCGGGATCTAGCCGTACCACGACGTCATCCGGACGCGATTGGAACGTGGATGTCCTCGGCACGACGAGCAGCTTGGCGAACCGCAACGGCCCGATGCCGTCGCGCCACGTCTCGGACCAGTCCCGATCCGCCAGGAAATCGACATCGATGTCGATTCCGGCAAGCGGCGAAAGATCCGCTTCGACGCCGAAAAGACCCTCCACCTGGACCGTGTCCCACATGGGTGTCGCATCCGGCGCAGGCTCCAGCACGTCGTCGGCGGAGTCGCGCCCCGGCACCAAGGTGACCGCGATGGCACCCGCAGTCGTCAATCGTGCGGCGATGTCGTCGGCTAGTTCCGCGGTCGCGCTGGCGCTGACGCGCATCCAGGGCATCTACAGAATCCGGAACAACCCCGCGCCCGATTCGATCGGTTTGCCGTTCTCGACCAGGACCTCGGCGATCTGTCCGGCGAATTCGCTCTCGACCTTGTTCATCATCTTCATGCTCTCGACGATGCACAGCACGTCGCCAACGGCCACGGTGTCCCCCACATCGACGAACGGCGCTTCACCCGGGGCCGGTGCCCGGTAGAACGTCCCCGCCATCGGTGCCGGCATGACGGCCCCCGGCACGTTCTTCGCCGCCGGCACCTGCGCTTCCTCCTGCACTACGGCCTGCGCCGGCGCCTTGCCGGACGCGTAGGCGAATTGCGCAACCCGGATCTTCTCGTCGCCGTCCCGCACTTCGAGTTCGGCGATGCCGGTCTCCTGCACCAGCTCGATTAGCTTCCTGATCTTACGCATGTCCATACCGTCACCCTCCGTGTGCGTCGTTCTCGCTGAGCCATGCAACCGCTGACGCCAGCGCGAATTCGTATCCCCTCGCGCCGAGGCCGGCCACGACCCCTTGCGCGATGTCCGAGAAGTAGGAGTGGTGCCGGAACCGCTCGCGCGCGTGGACGTTCGACAGGTGCACCTCGATGAAGGGAATCTCGACGGCGAGCAAGGCGTCGCGCAACGCCACGCTGGTGTGGGTGAAGGCGGCGGGATTGATGACGATGAAGCGCACGCCCTCGGCACCGGCACGTTGCACGGCATCGACGAGTTCGTGCTCGGCGTTGCTCTGCACGGACTCGAGGTCGTGCCCGGCGGAATGCGCCTGGTCCGCCAGCCCCCGGTCGATGTCCGCCAGCGACTGTGCCCCGTAGATGTCGGGCTCGCGCGTTCCCAGGAGGTTCAAGTTCGGCCCGTGCAGGACCAGGATCTTCGCCACGACCAACCTTCGCGAGAGGGGTTGAACGCAGTGATTATCGCACGGCGCGACGCGATCGCATTGATCGGACGGTCAACAAGACCGCCAGTAGCAACGCCGCCGCACCCACGAAGATCCCCCGTTGCCATGCGGCCGTCGGTGGTGGTCGGCCGAAATCCAGCACCTCGTCCCGCTCGGTCGGCGGGTAGCAAAGCCCTTGTTCCGCACAACCCTGGTAGGCGAACCGGACCGTAGCGCTTTGCACGGTGCGTCGGAGCACCGGCACGACGATCTCGACGCTTTCGAGGTAGACCTCGGACTCGCCGAAATACTCGTCGATGCGCATCTCACCGGTGGGTATCTCCAGTTCGCCCAGGGACACCCCCTCCTCGGCATCCGCGCGGAAACCATGCCGATAGAGGTAGTAGCCCACGGGCATGTCCCAGCGGGCCACGATCTTCTCCGTTCCCCCCTCGCCGGTGCGTAGGCGCCACGAAAATCCGAAGGCCCGATCGACGGGAAGGAAAACGGCCGTCTCGGCCAACGGATCGTTGATGGTACCGAAGTCGATTCCGTTGTTGTCGGCGGCATGCGTCGACGCGGCAACCGCGCCCGCAGCGCAAAACAGCACAAATCGGCTAGCCACGTTAGATCCTTGCGCGACCAACCTGGATTGTCGCACGATCTACCTGACGTGCTCGCCGTGTCAGCGGTTTGCCGGACACCGAACCCCAGTCCCTCGAGGATGACCACCTACCATCAACATCGACCCGCGCTGACCGCCACGCTCGTGGCGCTCCTGCTAGGCGCTTGCACGGCACCCGCGCCCAACCAAACGGAACCGCCCGTCGAACCTGCCCCGCCACCCGATATCGCTGTGCCGGATCCCGGCGAGACCGAGGAGTTCCTCGACCTGATCGACACCGCCGAGCGCGCCCTGGCCGACGACCGCCTGCTGACGCCGGAAGACGACAGCGCCTATCTCTACTACCAGCAGGCGTCGGCGATGGCACCGAACCATCCGGCAACGAGGCGGGGTTTCGAGCGCATCGTGGAGCGCTACCTGCAACTGGCCCAACTCGCCATGGAGAGGGAACAGTGGTCCCAGGCACGGTCGATGCTCGCCCGGGCGGAGTACGTGGACCGCAGCCACACGGGGATCGCATCGATACGCGAGCAACTGGAGGCGTTGGCGAATGCCGAGCGCTTGGTCCTTCGACTCGACCGGACCGCGTTGCGCCAACGCACTTCCGCCATCGCCTCGGAGCTCATGGAATTCGGTCAGCACGCGCGATCGGACAACGCGCGGGTGTCCATCCGCGTACCGAGCGATGCGGATGGCCGTTGGATCTATCAACAGCTCAGCCGGTCGCCCGGCGAGAGACTCATACGGGGCCGGATCGAGATCGGTCTGCCGCCGCAGGTGACGGTCTTGCTTCTTCCGTCGGGCAACTGACATGGCCCGGCCATACGGGCCCGTCGTCGCCGGCATGCTCGCGATCCTCGTCGCATCCTGCGACGGCAGCGGCCACGACCGCCAATCTCTCGGATCGCCGCTCAAGTTCGACAACGCGTGGGTCCGGGTGCCCGTGGCGGGCCGTACGGTGACGGCGGCCTATTGCGACGTGATCAATCCAGGCGACATGCCCGTCGACATCGTCGGTTTCGAGACGGACCACCCCGGGTTGCGGGTGGAGATCCACGAATCAATCGAACACGACGGTATGATGCAAATGCGACGGCTTGCGCGCGTGACGATACCGGCA
>JAPPKV010000463.1 GCA_028819775.1 Gammaproteobacteria bacterium
AGTTGGCAACGGGCAATGGCATTCGGCGCTAACGGGGTAGGTCCAGCGCGATGATCTCGATGTCCGCCGCCACGCCGTAGAGGCGCGATGCCTTGTGGGATACCTCGGCTGGTGGCAACAGCGCCGGCCACATGTCGGATACTCCGTCGATCGCCTCGCGGATGCGGCCGAAGACGGATTCGTGACCGGGATGGTCCGCGGCCGCCCGCTGCGCCCATAGGCCGGCTACCTGGGTGAATCCGTAGGCGTCTTGGTATTCGTGGGCGTTGGCCGGTACGCCGTCGACGATGCCGATGGCGTACTCCTGGGCGGCTTCTCGAACGAGCCGGGCGATCACCTCGGCGACGAGCGCTGGCGAGAAGTCGACAACGTCCTCGTTCTCGGCGATGGCAGAAATGAGTTCTGCGTAACGGGATTGGACATCGGCTTGGTCCCTCCGGGCAACCGCTTCCGCGTGGGCTTGGAGTTCGGCGGCAAAACCACCAGAACCCCGAGCTGCGAACTCCGTTTCCATGGGTTCGTACAGTTCGTCGGTCGGGTGCTTGGAGTGCGTACCGGCAGCCGCCTGTTCGCCAATTTCGAACAACGCGTTGCCGACCAGGAGGTGGCCCCGCATCAGGCCGAGCCGGTAAAGGTAGGTGGCATCGTCCATCTGCGGCTCGAGCCGCTCGATCGTTTCCCCCGGTTCGTCAGTGGGCAGTGAGGCGCGATCTTCAACGCCGCATGCCGCGAGTGACATGCAGGCGATCGCAGACAGAATCCAACGTACGCGCCGGATCATCGCCAACCCGCCCGGTCGTAGGCTTTCACGGCCAGGGATTGGTTCGCGCCGAGCACGGCCGCGTTGACGGCATCCTCCTTGAATTCGCCGAGGGCCGCGATGGGGCCGGATGCCGGCCCGACCACCGGGTATTCGTTGTTCCCTTCCGCGAAGAGCCGCTGGGCATCCTCGCTTGTGAGGTATTCGAGGAACCCTACGGCATTGTTCCGGTGCGGCGCATGTCTAGTGACACCGGCGCCGCTGATGTTGACGTGGGCGCCGCGGTCGTCCTGGTTTGGGAACAGCACGCCCAGGCCGTCGACTACCGCTCGCTCCTGCAGATCATCGGCGCCCAAGAGGCGACCGATGTAGTAGGTATTGGCGATGCTGACCCCGCACTCGCCGGCGGCGACCGCGCGGAGCTGGGCCGTGTCGTTGCCCTGGGGCTGACGGCGGAAGTTCGCCACCACGCCGTTCGCCCACTCGCTCGCGCTCTCCTCGCCGTTGTGCTCGATCAGGGAACCGAGCAGGGACAGGTTGTAGATGTTGCCGGATGACCGCATGCAGACCTTGCCGACAAGCCTCGGGTCGGCGAGATCCTCGTAGCGAGAGACCCCGTCCGGGAGTCCGGCCGTCTTGTTGTAGACGATGACCCGTGCACGCTTGGACAGCCCGAACCAATGGCCGCCGGGATCGCGCAGGTGCGCGGGAATCCTCTCCTTCAGCACGGTCGAATCGACAGCTTGGAAGACGCCCGCCTGCTGGGCCCGCCAAAGCCGACCGGCGTCGACCGTGATGAGAAGATCGGCGGGGGAGAACTCGGCCTCGTTGACGATGCGTTCGATCAGCCCGTCGCTACCGCCCTCGATCAGGTTGACGCGAATGCCGGTCCGTTCCTCGAAACGCTCGTAGAGGGCGAGGTCGGTGTCGTAGTGCCGCGCGGAATAGACATTGACGACGTTGCCGTCGTCTGCCGCGGTCGCCACTGCGGCGAATACAAGAGTTGAAACCAAGGGACGAATAGCGGACATACCGAAACGCACATGCAAACGAATATCATTTGCGATTGTAAACGAAAGTGTCGTTTTGGTTAAACCGTGCAGTCACGAAGTCGCCAATGTCGAATACCGGACGGTCGGCCATGCTGGCGCGCAGCGTTTCGCCCTCGTGCTCGACGAAGACCGTGTACCGGTCACCCAGGAACCGGATGTCGGCGACTCGGGGTCCTTGGCTCGCCGGACCGAGCACCACGTCGTTGGGGCGCACGACGACGTCCACGGGACCGTCGACGTGGTTTGCCTTCCAAGGTAGGCCTCCGAACGCGGTGGCGATGACGCCGTTGCGCAAGGTGCCGCGAACGTGCTGGGCTTGGCCGAACAGTTCCGCCACCGTCTTGTGTGCGGGACGGTGCCAGATTTCGTCTGGGCTCCCGGCTTGGACGATGCGGCCATCTTCGAGGATTGCGATCTGGTCGGCGAGTTCGAGGGCTTCCTCGGGATCGTGGGTGACCAGCAGGGTGATCCCGCCCGTGGAACGAAGTGCTCGCCGCGCATCCTCCCGAAGCGTACGCCGCAAGGTCGCGTCCACATTGGCGAAGGGCTCGTCGAGGAGGATCGCCCGGGGCGTCGGCGCCAGCGCGCGCGCAAGTGCCACGCGCTGCTGTTGACCGCCGGAGAGGGTGTCGGGATAGCGTTCGGAAAGCTCGGCGAGCCCGACCGACGCCATGCATGCCTCGGCGATCCGGCGTCGTTCGGAAGAACCCATCGGGCGCAGCCCGAACTCGACGTTTGCGCGCACTGTCATGTGCGGGAAGAGCACATGATCCTGGAACACCAACCCGATCGGTCGACGCTCGGGCGGGGGCTCGCGGCCGGGTTCGGCCAGCATCTCGCCGTCGAGCAGGACTGTTCCCGACTGCAGCCGCTCCAGGCCGGCCGCCAGGCGAAGCAACGTACTCTTGCCGCTGCCCGACGGGCCGAGCAGGCAGGTGATCTCGCCCGCCCGGGCGGACAACGTCACGTCGTGCAGCACGGGGTCTTCGCCGTAGCGGTGCCTGACCTGATCGAATTCGAGGGCCATTCGCGTCGAGTATACGCACGGGCCCGCATGGCGTCGGGACGAACGGGCCTCGGATGCCGTGGGACAATAGGCCGATGAACCGTGTTTGGACTCTCCTCGCCTGGGCTATCGCGATGCTCGTCGGGATTCCCGTCGTCGTGGTGGTGGCGGCCCTCGTCACACCTGAGAGCGCTTCATGGTCACATCTACGCGACACGGTTCTCGCCGACTACGTCGTCAATACCGTCGCGTTGACGGTGGGGGTCGGCGTGCTCGCCGCGCTGATCGGAATCGCCGCCGCGTGGACGGTGGCGACCCGGGAGTTCCCGGGCCGGCGGCTGTTCTCCTGGGCGCTGGTGCTGCCGCTTGCGGCGCCCGCCTACGTGGTCGCGTACGTCTACACCGATCTCCTGGAGTTCGCCGGGCCGGTGCAAAGCACATTGCGCGCCGCCACGGGGTGGGCGGCGGGCGACTACTGGTTTCCGCCGATCCGCTCGCTGCCTGGCGCGGCCCTGGTGTTGAGCTTGGTGCTCTATCCGTACGTCTATCTGTTGGCGCGGACGGCGTTCGAGA
>JAPPKV010000300.1 GCA_028819775.1 Gammaproteobacteria bacterium
ACCGGGAGCGGCGCGGGCGGAAGCCGCCGGTGGTGCTGGACGGGGCGAGCTCGGGACTGTGGTTTGATGGATGGAAGGGCCGGTCGCCGCCTCGGCTTGGCAAGTACGCGGACGCGTTCCGGCGGTGCGAGGTGGCGGAGGCGCGGACGTGGCTGCTGGAGACGGGCTGGCGGCGGATCGGGCTGGTCGATCCGGCGGAGGTGCCGGGAATCCGGCGTCGGCGTGCGGCGGCAGCGGCCTAAGTCCCGGTTCGGCAAGGGCACGGCGTTTGGCGGAGTTGTCCACGCTTCGTCCATGGCGCCGGTCCCCAGAAAAACCGGAGGCGCTGTGGGCGAAGGGTGGGCAACTCCGGTCGAGAACTCAACCGAATCGTCGTACCCGCGAGTTCTGCAACGCGCACCGGTCCCACACGCCGCACGCCGCAGCCCCGTTTGAGAACCGGGGCGGCGCGAGTAGAATACCGCCTCTTTTCTTTCCGGAACGCGTCGATGACCTTTTTGGTCGGCGAGAACTGCATCAAGTGCAAGCTGACTGACTGCGTGGAAGTCTGTCCTGTGGACTGCTTCTACGAGGGTCCCAATATGCTGGTCATCCACCCGGACGAGTGCATCGATTGCGCGCTGTGCGAGCCCGAGTGCCCGGTGGACGCCATCTTCAGCGAGGACGAGATTCCGGCGGGCCAGGAGGACTTCCTGGACATCAACGCCGAGCTCGCCGAGATCTGGCCCAACATCAACGAGAAAAAGGACCCGCCGGAAGACGAAGCCGAATGGCGCGAGGTGACGGGCAAGCGGAAGTACCTAGAAAGGTAGCCAGCCTTCGTCGTAGTTCAGCTCGCGTGGGGGCGGTACTCCTTCCGCAACGGACTCTATTCGAGCAACTCTTCAAGCTTCTCGTCGAGCTTGTGCCGGCGAAGGTCCTTCGCAATGATTGTTCGAGTTCGCGAGTCGACCAGGTAGTTGTTCGGCAGACCCTCGGTCCTGGCGTTGTAGGCGAGGGGGGCCTCTGCTTCCCACCCCATCCCAAGGTTGTGCCAAGGCAGTTCTTCCTCTTCGGAAGCCTCGACCCAGTCCTCGCGTTCCTCATCAACAGTAAAGGACACGATGTCGAAGCCCTTGTCCTTGAAACGTGCGTAGGCTTGCTTCATGTGGGGAATCTCCATTCGGCAGGGACCGCACCAGGAAGCCCAGAACTCCAACAGCAGGTAGCGACTGTTGCTTCGCAGGTGGGCCGTACGCACTACCTCCCCAGCAAGCGTTTCGCCTGCGAAGTCGATGACCTGGTCGCCGGGTCCAAGCAGCTTGGCCAGAGTCTCGGCGGTAGCCTTAGAAGAAGCTAGTCTCTCCATGACCCACGGATCTTCCGGCGTGAGTTTGGCGAGAGCCCGCAACGCTTCGGCTACCCACGGCCCTATTGACCAAGCTGACTGGATTACCAACCGCCTGACCAGCGGATCAGGGTGCGTTAGCGCCACGTTGGATCTGCCCTGCGCCTCGAGCTGGGCCACCTTGTTCTGGGCCACCACCATGCGGTCCCAGCGGTTTCGTTGGGATTCTTCGGTCTCGCCTTCTACAGGCGTGCGCAACTGGTCATACGCCGATTGTGCCGCTTCGTATTCGTCCGTGAGACGCCAGGAGTTGAAGACGGCGTCGTTGTAGTAACCGCCGGCAATGACCGAGTAGTCGCTGCGTATCATCTGCAATTCGAGCTGCCCCGGCTCCAGGATGAAGTTGTTGCCCATCCTCACGGGACCCCAAACACCACCACCTGGGGCCACCGCATTGAGGACCGCAAAGGAGGCAGTTCGGGGCCGGTCCACCGGGATCTCGATGCGGAATCTTGCGTCAGGACCGATCGACGCTTGCGCGATGACGCCCTGCGCTTCGAGGGGAGGCCTTTCGTCCGGCTTCGCCGTTTCCTTCCATTGCTCCAATCGGGTTTGATCCCACCTGCGTGCCGGATCGAACACCGTGAAGTCACCGTTGTCATACGGCGCGGCCGTCGTTCCTTCGAGCACCATCACCGATGCTTCTTCGGCCAGGACAAGCGACGACGCAAGCAGGGAAACGGCCAATGTGAACACGCAATTCCGCGTGCCATGCTCATTACGCCTCATCGTGGAATCCTACGCGTTAGGCGGGTTTCGCCGACTCTACCACGTCCACTCTTGTACGGACGCGCGCGCGCCTATGGGCGCGATGGCCCCGCCCTACGTCTTCGATGAGCGGGGTGGCGTTCCCTTGGCCGTGGCGTCGCCGCTCGCGGTTTCCTTCAGTTCGTACAGGGCGGCGAGGGCATCGCGGGGCGACATCGAATCCGGGTCGAGTTCGCCCAGTTGCGCCACGATGGCGTCCCCTGCGGCATTCGCTTCCTGCCCGGTACCGTCGGCATCGGCACGTAGATCGTGGAAGAGGTCCATCTGGGCCGAAGTCCCGGTGTGGGCGTGTCGGGTCTCCAGATCGGTCAGTCGCCGTCTTGCGTCGTCGAGGACGGCACCCGGCACGCCGGCGAGCTTGGCGACCTCGATGCCGTAGCTCTGGCTTGCCGGCCCGTCGCGTACGCTGTGCAGGAAGACGACCTCGCCCTTGTGCTCGACCGCATCGAGGTGGACGTTCGCCGCGCCGTCGATTTCCGACGGCAGCGCCGTCAGCTCGAAGTAGTGGGTCGCGAACAGCGTGAAAGCACCGATGTGTCGGGCGATGTAGTCTGCGGTTGCCCAGGCCAGCGCAAGACCGTCGTAGGTACTGGTGCCGCGGCCGATCTCGTCGAGCAGCACCAGGCTGCGGGCCGTGGCGTTGTGCAGGATGTGGGCGGTTTCGCTCATCTCAACCATGAACGTGGACCGGCCCCGGGCAAGATCGTCGGAAGCGCCGATCCGCGTGAAGATCCGATCGATGGGGCCGATGGTCGCCGCCGTCGCGGGCACGAAGCTGCCCGTGTGTGCTAGCAGCGTGATCAATGCCGCTTGCCGCATGTAGGTGGACTTGCCGCCCATGTTCGGGCCGGTGACTATCAACAGACGGCGCGAGTCGGTGAGCGACACGTCGTTCGGTACGAAGGGTTCGGCGGATTCCGCCTCGACCACCGGGTGCCGGCCGCCTTCGATGACGAGCCCGGGATCCTCGGTCAGGACGGGCCTGGCGAGCCGGTGGCGGTCGGCGGCGATGGCGAATGCGTTGAGCACGTCGAGCCGGGCGACTTCACGGGCGGCGGCGCGCAGGCCGTCCAGACAGGTCTGGAGTTGCGTTATCAAGGCATCGAACAGGACCCGCTCGCGTCGCAACGCCTGCGCTTGGCTGGTCAGTGCTTCGTCCTCGAACCGTTTGAGTTCGGGCATGATGTAGCGCTCGGCGTTCTTGAGGGTCTGGCGGCGCACGTACTCCG
>JAPPKV010000049.1 GCA_028819775.1 Gammaproteobacteria bacterium
GGTTGGGATCGCCGAAGGGACTCGCGGCACCCGTTTGTCGGATGCGCTCCCGTTCGAGTTCGACGGTCACGTTGACGCGCTGCCGGTCGAATCGGAAGTTGGTGGCCAGCGTGGCCGTGTCGCGCCGGCCGACGGTGCCATCGGTGAAGGCACCGTCCGCGTATTGCCTGTTCCGGTCCCGGCTGCTGGCGAGGGTGAGCCACGACTCGATGTTGTCGGTAGTGCTGAAACGCAACGCGCCATGAACCACTTCACTCCGGCCTTGGGCGTGCCGGTCGCCATCCGCGGGCAGGTAGCGCGGTCCGGGGGTCGGGTCGTAGTCGACGTCCGTGTCGGTGAGCCGTGCGGCGACTGACGCCTGCCAGCGATTCCAGCTGCGACCCAGGTTGACGTGCGCCGTCGTGTTGGCGAAGCCGTCGTCCTCGTCGCCCGTGGCGGCGGGGTTCGTTCCGTCGCTGACGACTCGGCCCACGGCAACCGCCGCATGCCGGTCCCCTGACACCCGGGCGAATTCGACATCGGCGTCTACGGTGCCGTGCGAGCCGGCACCGAGCGCGAGGCGGCTGGCGTCCCGGCGAGGGGTCGTGTCGAGATACAGCACGCCGGCCAGTGCATCGCTGCCCCAGATTGCGCTCTGCGGGCCGGCGAGATACTCGACGCGCTGGACGCCCGCGAAATCCAGTGCCCCGAAGTTGAACTCGGAGCCGAGCGCCGGGTCGTTCAACGGCACGCCGTCGAGCAGCACCAGCAGGTGATTCGACTCGGCTCCCCGCACCCGGGCCTGGGCCAGCGAGCCACGGTGGCCGTTGGTGGATAGTGCGAGCCCCGGCAACACACGAAGCACGTCCGCCGCATGGAAGAAAGCCTCGTCCACCTCATCGTCATCCATGACCACGACACGCTGATCCACGGTGCCGATCCGGCTCGCGGTGACGACGATTTCCTCGATCGCGAGGTCGGCCCCGAACGCGGTCCACGCGGGAGTCGCTACGAACGCCAGGGTGAGGAGCTTCTTGAGCATTGGCCGGTCCGGTGTCAGCAAAACGTCCCAACTTAACGAGTCCCGCGTAGCGCGGGTCTCGCTTTGCTCACGTTTTCGATGAACGACTTCCCAAGACCTCCAGATGTGCGGCAACCGAACGGGCGAGCGCAACCAGGTCGTAGCCGCCTTCCAGCACGGAGACGATTCGCCCTTCGGCATGGCGGTTGGCGGCGTCGGTGACGAGCCCGGTCACCCACGCAAAGTCGTCCTCGGTCAGAAGGAAGTCACCCAGCGGGTCATCGGCATGCCCGTCGAAGCCGGCGGAGACGAGAATCAACTGCGGCTTGAAATCGTCGAGCGCCGGCAGCCAGTCGCGTTCCACCGCGTTCCGAAACTCGATGCCTCGCGTTCCCGCGCGCAACGGCGTGTTGACGATGTTCGGCCGGTCCACATCGAAGTAGCGGTAGGGGTAGTGCGGGTGCTGGAAACTCGAGCACGCCAGCACCGACGGATTGTCCATGAAGGCCGCCACCGTGCCGTTGCCGTGGTGGACGTCGAAATCCAGTACGGCCACGCGGTCGATCCGGTCGTCCTCGAGCGCGGCCATGGCAGCGACGGCAATGCCGTTCAAGAAGCAGAAGCCCATCGCCGCGGATTCCTCGGCGTGATGCCCCGGCGGTCGTACCGCACAGAACACGCGCTGTTCCCGCTCCTTAAGGACCATCTTGACGCCATCGACGGCGGCCCCCGCGACGGCCTTGGCGGCGTCCAGGGATCGGGGCCCCATGGCGGTGTCCAGGGTCACGTGGACAAGTCCCGATTCGGGTACCACCCGATCCAGGGCATCGAGATAGGACTCGGCATGGACTCTGGCGAGGTCCGAACGCCGGGCCAAGGTCGACTCGTATACGTCGACCTCGTCGAGAATGCCACACTGCCTGAGGTGACCAAGGACCGTCGACAAACGTTCCGGGCATTCCGGATGACCGGGATCCATCTCATGCTCCAAGCACGCGGAATGCGTGATCAGTGCGGTCACGGTGCCCTGACCAACTGGCGAAACAGGCTGTTCGCAGAATCCAGAAGGTCGGGCGGCATCGGCGTAGGTTCCGGGGCCGTTCTCTCGGCGAGTTCGAACTCGGTAAGAGCGAGATCGTCCAGCACGCTGGAACGCTTCCCTTCGCCAAGTTCGCGGCTGCGAGTCTTCCTAGCGATCAGATCCTCGATGGCGCTGACGGCATCCCCCTGCATGGCTAGGCCAGAGAGCAACTGAGGCAACGCCATCGGCACGAGGCGGTCTGGGTGTTGTCGAATCCACTTTAGCGCCAAGGCGGGACGCACGACGTAGAGGTAGCGCTTCAAGGAAACGGTGGCCCTGCCATCGATGTGGTCACGAAACTGTGCCCGACCATGATGAAGGTAGTGGTGCACCAAGGGCCGTCGGTGGGCTGTTCGTTCGGCAAGCGCCATGAGCCGGCTCTTGACACCCTCATCGACGCGGTAGGTGATAGGCGACTGCAGCCACTCCAACAGCACCGGGTTCGGTTTGAGCAACAACGACAACGCCTTCTTGATGTCCCAGCCGTTGATGTCCAGATCGTCCTCGATGGGTAGCTCGATGACATCGCGCCGCGTATCCAACGACAGGTACCAGTCGACGTCGTGGGCGTAGACGAAGCGCACGTCGAAGTCGCTGTCGGGCGAAGGGAATCCCCACGCCCTGCTGCCGGATTCGACCGCAAGGAGAATGCGCACTCGGTTCTCGTGTTCGAGCTCGTTAAGGCGGTCGTTGATTGCTGCGGATACGGCAGGCGGAATGGCACCGGGTGGAGCCCTGCTTGGTAGCCGGGGTGCGATCTTTGGTGCTGGCGGGCTCATGGTTGCCGTTGGGCTTGCCGGTGCAAGTCTCGAACAACCTATCACGTCACCCCATCGTTTGCGGCAGCCAGAGCACGATGCTCGGGAACGCCAGCAAGACCGCGACGGTCAGCACGTCGGCGACGAAGAAGGGGCCGATGCCGCGGAACACGTCCTGAAGCGGAATCGCCAGCGACGCACCGTCGTCGGCCCGCAGTTCCCGGGCGACGCCAGCCACGACGAAACAGTTGAGGCCGATGGGCGGCGTGATCAGGCAGATCTCCGCCATCTTGACCACCACGATGCCGAACCAGATGGGATCGTAGCCGAGGGCGACGACAGCGGGATAGACCACCGGCAGGGTGAGCACCAGCATCCCGATGGCGTCCATGAACATGCCGAGGACAGCGTAGGCGAGCAGAATGCAAATGATGATGAGCAGCGGCGGCATGTCGAGCGTGACGACCCAGTCGGCAAAGGCCTCCGGCAACCCCGCGAAGCCCAGGAACCGCACGAACAGGAACACGCCCCAGATCAGCG
>JAPPKV010000274.1 GCA_028819775.1 Gammaproteobacteria bacterium
CCGAGGCGACCCGGGTCTTCTGGATGAAGTCGTCGATCTCCGCGAGCAGGTCGCCTTCGGCAACTACGTCACCAAGCTTGACATGCAGCGCCTTCAATTGACCGGAAACCTGGGCACCCACGTCCACCCGGCTTGCCGCTTCCAACGCCCCGGACGCGGCGACGGTGCTTTCGATGTCGCCTCGGGTCACCGCTACGGTGGTGGGGGTGGGTGGCGGCGCCGGGGGCTCTGGCCACGCAAGCCACGTGGTCGCGAGCACGACCACCGTGGCGACGGTCACCTTTCCCCAGTGCCGCGCGATCCACGACCGAGGGTTTGTCCGCCGCCCCGAGGGCTGCTCGGGTGCTTGGTCAGCCACGGCATCTCCCGCATTGGATGGCGTTCCGATCCAGCATACGCGTATTGCTTACGGTTCCCTTACGGGCCACGGTATTCGTTGCTCGTGTATGCGCTGGACCTTGGCAGCGCTCGCGGGGCGACGTTGCCAACCCCGCGGCAGTTCCGACACACTTCTGGCCTCAGGCTCAGTGGGATGGATCTATGGACAGCTTGGAACGGCAGATGATTCGCGCGGAACTGGTGCAGCGTCGCGAGGAGGGGTGCGATGTTGCGGCGCTGGAACCATGCGTCGAACAGGCGTTTGCGGACGAGGAGACGGACCCAGCGGTGTTCACCGCCCTATACGACGAACTCGATGCCCTCGAGCCCGATCCGTCGTTCCCGTACGAAGAACCCTCCGACCTTGAAACCATTCGCGCGCTGCGTCCGGACGGTCCGCGGCGCATGGACCTGGACCTCACTGATGAAACGATGCGGGATCGCATCTACGGCGGCTGGCTCGGCCGGGCGGCGGGATGCTCGCTCGGCAAGCCGGTGGAAGGGTGGCCGCGCAAACGCATTGACGCGTACCTGGAGTCGACCCAGGCGCTTCCGCTCGATGACTACATCCCATTCACGAAGGGATCCATCTCGCCGTTTTTGAAGACCAGCACCCGGGACAATATCGAATTCATGGCCCGCGATGACGACATGGACTACCCGATTCTCGGCCTGCTCGCCCTGGAACGACACGGTGGCGAATTGACGTCTCGCCACATGGCGAACACGTGGCTAAGTCGCATGCCTTTCCAGATGCTGTATACGGCCGAGAACGTGGCCTATCGGAATTTCGTCAATCGACGGTGGCCACCCGAATCTGCGTTTTGGAGAAATCCCTTTCGCGAATGGATTGGTGCGCAAATTCGAGCCGACATTTTTGGCTACGTCACACCCGGATGGCCAGAAAAGGCGGCGGAGTTGGCGTATCGGGACGCCAGCATTTCCCACGTAAAGAACGGGATTTATGGAGAAATGTTCGTCGCTGCCATGTTGGCAGCATCGTTCGTCACTAGCGACACTAAGGAGATCATCGACATTGGATTGTCTGAAATCCCTGCAAAATGTCGCCTTTCGGAAGCAGTGCACGACACGATTGCATGGTGCGAAGAGCTGTCGGATTGGGAAAAAGTCTGGGATCTAATTTTTAAAAAGTACGGACACTATTCCGGCGTCCACACGATAAACAACGCAGCCCTCGTCGTGATGGGTTTGATTTTCGGTTCCGACGACTACGAGAATGGTATCGTGGTAACCGTGCGGGGCGGTTGGGACACCGATTGCAACGGGGCAACGGTTGGCTCGATCCTGGGTGCGAAATTCGGTGCCGGTTCCTTGCCCGAAAAATGGATAGGCGTGCTCAGCGATCGGTTGATGTCGGTCGTGCGAGACTGCAACGACAACCGTATCTCGGAATTGGCGGAACGCACGCATCGCGTTGCCACGCAAATGATGATGCCGGCCGCCGAGGAGGAAGACGCGGAAGCGGTCGTCGAGGGCGCTGCAGGCGAGCTAAGGGGCAAATGGGCGCTCGACGTGACCTTTGGCAAGCAAGTCTTGACGGTCAACGACGACTGGTCCGGTCAGATAGAAATGACCGCATTCGGTGAGATAGCCAAGGTCTGGAACATTCGGGTGGAGGGGAACAAGGTTTCCTTCGTGTACGGTGCCAACAAAGGCGAGATGGTGATCGACATCGAATTCCAGGGGACGATCAGGGGCGACCGGCTAACGGGCCTATGCAGCAGCAATGGCCACGAGTTCGAGATGAGCGGAGTGAGAGTCCGACCTGCCGGCGTGTAGGACATCGGCTCGGTTGATCGTAGTAGCGTTGCTCTTGCGGGGCTTGAGCTCGCCATTGGACAATCGACCGGGGTTGGCAGTAACACACAAGGAGTAGGGCGGTGGGCATATCAAACGCAGTGGTGGAACTCAGGAACCCCCGGCGCCGAGACTTGGAACCGGTCGAGATCGAAGCCATGGCGGATACCGGTTCGACTCACTTGTGCATCCCGGCGTCCATCCAAGACGCCTTGGAACTGGAAGCCTTCGAGGAGAGGCCCGTCGTGCTGGCGGATGGCACCCGGCGGTCGGTCCCGTACGTCGGTCCTATCGAACTCCGCTATGCGGGTCGCATCGGCTTCACGGGGGCATTGGTGATGGGAGATCAGCCACTGCTTGGCCTGGTTCCCATGGAGGACATGGACCTAGTAGTCGTTCCAAAAACCCGACGGGTCATTCCGAATCCTGCCAACCCGGGTCCGGGGGGCTCTTTCGCGTTGTCGCCATTGCGCCCGCGGGGTCACGCAACATGAGATATATCTTGAGATATATCTGCGGGTTCGGTATGGTGGGTTGTAAGTCCGCTGAAGGTGAGGTTGTCGCATGGCCGTGGCCGAGGACTATCGGGGAGTCGCCAAGGTGTTCTGGAGTGGACGCAGCCAGGCTATCCGGCTGCCCGCGGCGTGTCGATTCAATGTCTCAGAGGTGGAAGTCGTAAAGACCGGCGACACGTTGACGATGCGACCGCGCGGCAAGAACTGGAGACGGTACTTCGCCTCTTCGACACGGGGTTCCCTTCCCGAACGGGAACAGCCGCCGTTGGAAGAAAGGGAGCCCCTCCGTTGACGCGGTTCATGCTGGACACCGACACGTGCATCTACTTGATCAACCGGCGCGATACGTCGATGTTGGCGACCTTCGAGCAACATGCCGAAGCGACTTGCATTTCAGCCATTGCCCATGCCGAGCTTTGCTACGGCGCGGAACACTCGACGCGAGTGGAACGAAACCGGCAAGAACTGAGCGAGTTTGTAGCTGACCTCGACGTTGCGGCTTTCGACAAAGTCGCCGGCGACCATTATGGCGAGATCCGTGAGACGCTGGCCAAAGACGGTACGCCCATTGGCGCCAATGACCTCCTCATTGCGGCTCACGCCAGGAGCCTGTCGGCTGTGCTGGTGA
>JAPPKV010000043.1 GCA_028819775.1 Gammaproteobacteria bacterium
CGGCGTCGGTTTCCTGATCCACCTGTTCGCCACCGGCTACATGTGGAAGGACCACCAGGAACCAGAGGGCTACAGTCGCTTCTTCGCCTACATGAACCTGTTCGTGTTCGCGATGCTGATGCTGGTGCTGGGCGACAACCTTCTCGTCCTGTTCCTGGGCTGGGAAGGCGTGGGGCTGTGCAGCTACCTGCTGATCGGGTTCTACCATCGGGATCCCGAGAACGGCTATGCGGCACGGAAAGCCTTCGTCGTGACCCGGGTGGGCGACACCCTGATGGCCATCGGCTTGTTCCTGTTGTTCAGGGAACTTGGGTCGCTCGACATCCAGACCGCGCTCGGGGATGCGGGCCAGCTCGACGCAGGCATGGCCACCGCCATCGGCCTGCTGCTGCTCGGCGGCGCCGTCGGCAAGTCGGCGCAGGTGCCGTTGCAGACCTGGCTGCCGGACGCCATGGCCGGCCCGACGCCGGTCTCCGCGCTGATCCACGCCGCGACGATGGTGACGGCGGGCGTCTACCTCATCGCCCGCATGAAGGGCATCTACGACCTGGCGCCCGTCGCGCAGTTAGCGGTCGCCATCGTCGGCTTGGTGACGCTCCTGATCTCGTCCTTCACGGCGCTTACCCAGACCGACATCAAGCGCATCCTCGCCTACTCCACCATGAGCCAGATCGGCTACATGTTCATGGCGCTCGGCGTCGGCGCGTGGTCGGCGGGAGTCTTCCACCTGATGACCCATGCCTTCTTCAAGGCCCTGCTGTTCCTTGCGTCCGGCTCGGTGATCCTGGCGCTGCACCACGAACAGGACATCTTCAAGATGGGCGGGCTGTGGCGGAAACTGCCGGTGCCGTTCGCCAGCATGCTGATCGGCTCGATAGCCCTCGTGGCTGTGCCACTAACTTCCGGCTTCTACAGCAAGGACGCCATCCTGCTCACCGCCTGGGAACACGACACCGGCCCATGGTTCTGGGCAGGTGGCGTGCTGGCGGCCTTCATGACGGCTCTCTACACCACGCGCATGATGGTGGTGGCGTTCCTGGGCGAGACGAAGACCGAGCCCCACGATGCGTCCCGGATCAACATGTGGGGACCGCTCGTCGTGTTGGCCGTGCTCTCGATCGGCGGCGGATGGATGACCTTCAGCGTACTTGACGATCTCCTTGGCGCCATTGACCACATTCCGCATATCCATCCAGCGGCGCTCGTAACGGTCGTGCTGCCTCTCTTGGGAATAGTACTCGGCTATTTCGTCTTCAGCGGCCGGATGAACGTCAACTCCCTGGTCGAGTCTTCCTTCGGCGATGCCCTGCGACGCTTCTGGCAGAGCGGCTGGGCCTTCGACTGGGTCTACTACCGGTTGTTCGTCAAACCCTTCCTCTGGGTAGCGCGTGTCAACAAAGGCGACGTGGTCGACCTCGCGTTCCGCATCACGGCCGCCGTGACCCGGGGTTTCCACCACGTCGGCGCCCTGACCCAGACCGGTCGGCTTCGCTGGTACGCCGCCAACATGGCCATCGGCCTCATCGTGGTCCTCCTGATCGTGGCGAGCGTCTAAATGATCCTGTTCGTCGTGATCCTTGCTCTCCTCGCCGCCGGCGTCGTGGCCTGGGCTTCCGAACGGTTGAGCAAGGACGCGCCCCGCCTGGTCAGCATCATGGCCTTCGGTGCCGGTCTCGTCTGGTCCGCGGCCCTCTGGCTGGACGGTGCGGACGCCAACGGGCTCTACGCCGCCATGGACTGGCCGTGGATCGCGCGGTTCGGGATCCACCTCGCCCTAGAGATGGACGGCCTGAGCCTCTTAATGGTCGCGCTCACGATGTTCCTCGGCATCGTCGCCGTGGTCTCCTCGTGGGACGAGATCGAGGCCGCCCACGGCTTTTTCCAGTTCAACATCCTTTGGGTGATGGCCGGGGTCGTCGGCGTGTTCACGGCCATGGACCTCCTGCTGTTCTTCTTCTTTTGGGAAGTCATGTTGATTCCCATGTACCTCCTGATCGCCATCTGGGGGCACGAGGAGAAGGCCTACGCCTCCATGAAGTTCTTCCTGTTCACGCAGATCAGCGGGCTCTTGATGCTGTTCGCGATTCTGGCCCTGGTCTACGTTCACCACGGCGCCACCGGGGAGATCACGTTCAGCTACAAGGCGCTGCTCGATGCTGAGATCGACCCCCGAATCGCGATCTGGCTGATGCTCGGCTTCTTCGTCGCGTTCGCCACCAAGCTGCCGTCGGTACCGGTGCACACCTGGCTGCCGGATGCCCACACCCAGGCACCCACCGCGGGGAGCGTCATCCTGGCGGGCATCCTGTTGAAGACCGGCGCGTACGGGATCATCCGCTTCGCCGTGCCGCTGTTTCCCGAGGCGTCCGCGGACTTCGCGATCTGGGCGATGCTGCTCGGCACGGTGAGCATCCTCTACGGCGGCGCCATGGCGTTCAGCCAGTCGGACTTCAAGCGCCTGGTGGCCTACAGCTCCATCGCCCACATGGGCTTCATCCTGCTCGGCGTGTACGCGTTCAACGAACTCGGCATGCAAGGTGCCATCGTCACCATGGTCGCCCACGGCTTCTCCACGGCGGCGCTCTTCATGATGGCGGGTGCCATCCAACAGCGCCTGCATACCCGGGAGATGGGGCAGATGGGCGGGCTGTGGAAACATGCCCCGCGCATGGGGACCATGACCCTGTTCTTCGTGATCGCCTCCGTCGGCATGCCCGGGCTCGGAAACTTCGTGGGCGAGTTCCTGGCCCTTCTCGGCGCATTCCAGGAGAACTGGGTGATGGCCGTGGTCGCCACGGCCGGCATCGTGGTCGCCGCGGTCTACGGCCTCTACCTGATGCAGCGCTCGTTCCAGGGGACGCCGAACCCCGATGTCGCGTCCATGCGTGACTTCGGGCTGCGCGAGATGAGCGTCATGGCGGCGATGATGGCAGGCCTCGTCTGGGTGGGCGTCTATCCCCAGCACGTGCTCGAGTTGTCGAACGCGACGATCCAGACGTTGGGGATCCTGCCGTGAGCGCCGCCGAGGTCTGGGCGCTGGCACCCTATCTCGCGTTGGCCGGCGGCATCGTGCTGTTGCTGCTCGCCGTCGCCGCGTTGCGGTCGCACCGCCTCGCCTTCTGGGGCGCCATCGCCACGTTGGCGGTCCCCCTGGCGTTCGTGCCGACGGCCTTGGGAGACGGTACCCAGATCGTCGACGGCGTCCTCGAAATCGACGGCTATGCGCTGTTCTTCTTCGTCCTGTTCTCGCTTGCCGCGATCGCGACGGCCGTCCTCTCGGCACGCTATCTCGGCAGCCGCGCCACCCACCGCCAGGAGTTCTACCTGCTGCTCACCA
>JAPPKV010000183.1 GCA_028819775.1 Gammaproteobacteria bacterium
AACGGCTAACACACGGTGGCATTGGCGGTCCGAACGTTGCGCAACTGACAGGCGTGTCGCTCGAGGAGCGACGGCGCATGGCGGCGAATGCGAGACCGACGACGCTAGGCCGACGGCGGTGGCTTGGGCAACACCTCACGAAGCAGTTCTCGCTGTTCTAGGGGAAGGCGCAGAAGGTGTTTCTCATCGCCTGTCTTCGTGTATTGGACCGCTGTTCGGAGCATCTCGATGGGGATTGGGCAGTCGGAGAGGTCGTCTAGGGATGGGGCGATGCAGTCCAAGGCGAGCTCCCAGTCGTGCGGGGTTCCCGCCAGACCTTCGACGTTCTCAAGAAGGAAATCGGTGAGTATCGCCCCGAGAACGCCTTCTTCGAGCAGGCAGCCCAACACCTTTCGAAGCTTGGTCAGACCTTCGGGCAGATGCCGTGGACCGAGCTTCCGCAACGACACCGTGAGAAGCGCGACGATAGTCCTTCGGTGGAGTTGCTCGCGGCGCTTGTAACTCGCCGCCTCGACAGAACCGAGTGCGTCCAAAGCCACCGTGAGGGGTCGTGATGCGGCAACGGCCTGCGCGGCGAACAGACGACCGAGAAGCGATCCGTCAGGCAGTTTTTCGAGCTTGGCGGCGTACTCTCGCGCGGCGTCGAATGCATCGCGTTCGATGGCAAGTTGCGCGCGCTGGACCCAGAGTGCGAGGTCGTCTGGTGCGAGTTCCGCCACCCGGTCCTGTTGAAGCTCTCGCGTGGTAAACCAATGGCGCAGAAACTCGACAAGAAGGCGGAAATGCCCCGTGTTGTTGTCCTTGACCTCGATGCAGATCCGCATCAGCGGGTCGGAGAGTTCGCAAAAGGTGTTCCGGCCGGAGCGCGTACGGGCGACGAACCCGGCGCTGGCGAGTTCGCCGATCTGTTTGGCCGCAGTCTGTTGGGACATCAGGCACGGTGCTGAAATGTCCTTCACGGTGACCGGCTTCCACACGCGGCAAAGGAATTCGAGGATCTTGCGTTGAGCCGGGGCGAGCTGGCGCATTCGATCTTGGTAGTATGGCGTGAGGTCGTCGGCGAGGCGCATGAACGGCGCGACCAGGTCGTCGAGCGACTCCTTGTCGAGGAAGTCGAACAGCACGACGTAGGCCCGGGGATTGCCGGCCGTCAGGTGGTCGATTACCCGAACGCGCGCTCGTCCCATCGGTGTGCGCAGGAACTCGGCCAGATCCGCTTTGCCTTCGTGGATCGCCTTCTTGGCTAGAAGCTCTATCCCCGTTTCGAGTCGTATTGGGTCAAGGCCGCGGATGGTGAAGAACCCGAAGAACGGTTTCTCCTGCAGCGTCAGCGCGTCGAACAGTTGCGGCGTGGTCGCGACGATGGCCCAGTTGCCTTCCTCCTGTATGGCGGCGCGCCAACGCTTTTGCCCTTCGTCGCCGAGACCGTCGAGCAGGTCCGCTAGATTTTCGCAGAGGAGCATGAGGGTCTTGCGGTGGGTGTGTTCCCGAAGCAGGCTGTTGGCGAGCGCCTCCGCCTCGGCAGGGTCCTTAGCAAAGCTGGCGTAGACGTCAGCGATCTGGGATTCGAGTTCGGGGTACTCGTCGACCAAGGCGCGCAGAATGCGCACAACGAGGTCGAGGTAAGAAGCGACACCCCATTCCTCTTCCTTGAGGAGGGCAACTGCGACGCGGTCAGCGACGCCGACCGCTTCAATGTGCTCCATCAGACGGTGATAGGCGAGCGCGAGAAAGTGTGTCTTGCCCGACCCCCTCGGGCCTACGAGGAGGAGATAGTGCTTCTGCGATTCGTCGATCGACAACTTCGCGCGGGTCAGAACATCGTCCATCACATCGCGGCGACCCACGAACAGCGTTTCGAGGGACTCCCGGTCCAAATTGCCGGGACTGTAGCGGGAACTGGTCAGGAAACCTCTTCTCATCGCCGTGTTCTCGCCCACCATCGCTTGACGAGTTGCCAGCGGAAGTCGTAGCCGGCGGGACCGGATGAAGTGGCTGGCTCGATGTAGTGGTCTTCGGCCAGCAGGGCCAAGACGTCGCGAAACTCTTCGTCATCCAGTGACTGTTTCTGGTGCTTGCACAGATTTAGGAGGGTGGGGACCGGGATTGGGACCGGTTGCCGAGCGATCACGTCGAGCACGAGCAGTGCGAGCGAGCGTTGGGAATCGGTGTAGTACTGCGACAAACGGTTGACGTAGTACTTCAGGTTCGCCGGATCGTGCGGGTCATTGATGAGGTTTTCGACGGCGGTCGATACGTCATCCAGGGTAGGTGGGCGACGAAGTTGGTCCAGCTGGTCGACCACGTGGTGCACGTAGTAGGGGAACCCACCGACCTGGTCGACAATCCGGGCGGCGAGCGCCGGGATGTCCCGTGGCTCGGCGGCGGTTTCGGCAAGAAGCGCGGCGGCAAGGTGGGTGGTGTGCTCGTCTGCCATCGGCGGTACGGTCAGCGACATCATGTCGTTGACCGGGTCGTTGGCGTTGCCGGCTTCGCGCAGGGAGCGGAGCACGAGGTGGAGGCCAATCGAGCCAGTGAACACGAACCGATAGCGATTTGCATGCGCAAGCCGGAGAGCGCGCAGGTGGTCGAGGAGTTGGATGGCGGTGCCTTGGCTACCTGCACGCTGCAGGTTGTGCAACATCAATGGGAACTCGTCCCAAAGCATGAGTACGCACGCGCCATCAGCGATGCCTGCGAGCTCGTCGAATGCGTCAGCGAGCAGAACCGGCCAGGTCGTATCGGCCGTCGGGAGGTCCACACCGGCAATCTTTTTGGGAAGTAGACTCGACCACTTTGCGATGCGGGCTTTGACGCCAGGCAGAGTGCGCACGGAGCGATCCGCTGCGGCGTAGATAGATCGGATGAGGTCGGCGATTGAGTGTACAGCTTCGAGGTCTTGGTAGACCGGCAGATAGCCTGGCCGGCACTCTTCGGACATCTTGAGTAGGACGTGGGTCTTCCCGATCCGACGTTCTGCGGAGAGAACGAGGCCCTGCCGTTCGAGCACGCGCCAGTACCGGTCAATCTCGTGGTCTCGACCGATGACGTCCTCTATATTGAGCCGGCCGCCGGGGTTGATCTGCATAGCACGGTCCTCCGCAAGCCAAGTATAAGTCGATATTAACGTACGTCAATACTGGCGTAGATTTGGCGTGGCGATCCGTCGGTCTCACGCCCGATGGCGTCCGATGAAGCCATCGGCGCCGGCGCGTTGGGTTTCTCGACGTCCCGGACGTTCCTGCACAAGGTGCCGGACGGCCGCTACGTGCCCGGCACCCACGCCGACCCCAGCGAGCTATTGGCCATCGGCCGCGTGCTGGGCCGCCGCGGCA
>JAPPKV010000102.1 GCA_028819775.1 Gammaproteobacteria bacterium
GTCGACCCCGTCGAGCAACTGAGCGTCGTGTTCTTCGCCCAACTCATCCACTCCGACGCCGTCGCCACCAGCCCGCCCCGCATCCTCCGCCGCCGCCTCAAACCCCTCATCTACCAGGCCCTCGTCGACTGATCCGCGGACACCCGGCAGTCAGAACTGGCCTGACAACTTGCAATCTGCTATCCTACCTCCGGATTTACAAGGTATGGAATCCCCGACGTCCTGGTAAGCATACCTGCCAGCGGTTCACCCATAGAGTATCTGATCAGCCATCCCACATCCGGAGATACGATCAAGGAAGGTGTAGTAAGTGCCAAGGAGGCGATTCGTCTCTTTGAATCGAAAATATGCAATCAATTGAGCACCATGGTTTTCCAACCCCACCATCGTATGCAGACCGATTCTTACCGGGCCATCCATCCAGAGTACGACAAGGGCGATGGTACCGTATCGTCCGCAGCATTTTGTAATGACTCCGACGGGCTAGCTATGTCTTCAAACTGGGGACGGCTGTCGACTCCTGAGTCCACTGCTCGAGAGTGACCGCAATGGTCCGGACCAGACCAAAAGATAGCATCTGTTCTCGCTTAAACGTATTGGGCGAATGGACAGGTGTTGCGATTCACGCCCGTACTACCAGATCGTCCGGCCCACAGTGATGTTGAAGGACGGAAGACCAAGGGTATGCGCCGGAAGTTCGCCCGTAGCGCGAAGGTTTTCGCCACCCCTACATGACATCCACGATAACGCCAAAGCTAGTTATGTAGTGACGCCAATCCACTACCGATCTTCACAATTTCGGCCCCGATGACCATCAACTCCGCGGCCGCTATCTGGTTGCATGAGCGCGAGCAGCGGGCTTACGAGCAGCGCCGGTCCCGTTCCGGTCTCCCGCAGCAGCTTGGTCGATGAAGTGGACGAAGCTCTTCCCCAGCCCGTTTTCTGCACCGCCAAAGAACCTCCCGTCGCCCTGGTAGACGTGGCGTATCGCCTCCTCTTGGCCATCCCGAAACCGGCACAGTCTTGGCCATGCCCACAGTGCCAGTGCTTGCCAGTGCCGAACCACTCCGACGCGGTCCCGCAAGCCCGCGTCGCTCGCGGCGATAACGCCGGGAGTCACCGGTGTGGCAGCGCGCACCATGGGCACCAAGCTCACGCTCGACTTCCGCGGGGAGGTGCGGGGAGCCAAGCATCCGTGGCAGTTCCTGGCCAGCAACATGTCCGACGGCACTCTGTGCGCGCTTGGCGTCCTCGTGGCTTTGTTCCAGGGCAACGGTGAAGCCGCGGGACGCCGCCACTTGGTTAGGCATCGAAGAACCGGAGAGCGCCCTGCATCCCGCTGCCGCCGGCGTCCTCATCGACAGCCTCACCGACGCCAGCCAACTGGCTCAGGTCGTGGTGACGAGCCACAGCGCGGATCTGCTCGACAGTGACGCTATCCCCGACAGCGCGATCCCGGCCGTCCTCTCCGAACACGCCGAAACCAGAATCGGTCCCCTCGACGAGGACGGACGCTCCGCGCTCCGCGATCACCTGTTCACCGCCGGCGAGTTGTTGCGGAAGGACCAGTTGCGCCCCGATCCGGAACAGGCAGCCCCCGCCAGCTCGATCTGTTCTCGAGCACCCGCTGACGGATGTCGACAGTCGTTGCGATAGTGGAAGGGTCGGGCGAAGTGGAAGCCGTACCGGTCCTGATCCGGCGCATCGCTGCCGCGGCTGTACCCGACGCCGTACCGCACGTGCCGAGACCGATTCGGATAAAGCGCGACCGCTTCCTCAAAAGAGAACGAACTGGAGCGGGACGTGGACCTGGCGGCCCGCCAGTCCGGCCCTGATGGGGGCGTACTGATCGTACTGGACGCCGACGACGACTGTCCGCCGAAGCTCGCTGCAACGATCCTTCGGCGGGCGACGCGCGCACGCAGCGACCGCCCGATCAAGGTAGTAGTGGCGAGGACGCTGCGGGCTCTTCATTGGCGCAAGCGTTTCAGCGCGCGGAGTGCGCGGAGCGTGATCCATCGGTTCGGTTCTCCGGGAGCGCCGGCGATCTCCTCGTAGAGGGTGTCCTTGTGGCGCACGTCCAGGCGCCAGCGTCCATCGGGAAGCTGACGGCTTGCAACCGTCTCGATGGCTTCTGCCAGGCGCGGATCGTCCTCAAGACCTGCAGTCACCGCGTATTCGAGGCCCCGCAGGACATCGTAGTGCCACAATGGAGGAAAGGCGAGCCGCCTCCAACCTTCGTCGATGACACCACCCGTGGAGAGCCGCCGGAGGAGGTGCCGCTCCAGCAAATACTCTTCACCACGCTCGCGGGCTTCCGTGATGGCCGGGTCTTCCCCGAACGACTGCTCGTGTGCGAGCAAGCCCTCCAAGACGCAAATCGTCGTATGGAATGAGGAGCGCACGGAGCCGCGGAACGCCTCACAGTTCCACCCACCATCCCCGAGCTGCTCGCTCAGCAGAAGGTCCACCAATCGGAGTCTCGGCTTCCCAAAGTAGGCGCCGAGCGCCACGACGCGCCCGTTGATGCAGGGCTCTTCCTCCCCCTCGAAGAACGGAGAGTCTCCGTGCCACGGGCCCCAGGTCACGCTCGAGTGCACCAGCTCGATCGCGTGTCGAGTGCGATCGCTTTCAGGATCCACGCCGAGATCACGCAGGTAGAGGAGGGTGTACAGGTTCGTCCACCAGAACGGGTGCGCTTCTCCATCGCCCCACTGCCCGTCTGGGCGCTGCTCATCGAGCAGTCGTCGGCCCCATCCCTCATCTGCCACGCGGGCACGCTCGGCGGCGACGTTATCGACGTCGACCAGATCTTGGAGGACTTGCCAGCGGATGGAGGGGTCTGAGTCAAGAAGCCAATCCAGCACCGAGGCGGCGGGGGGCCACGCCGTAGTGTCTGTGTCGCGCACCATGGTCTCTCCCTCCTATAGTACCGGTCTCCGATACATCTGCCCGCACTTACCGCACTAAAGCGGTGCTGTTGCCCGGGGCGAGCCCCAGGCCGACCGTACGCCAGGTGAGTAGCTCCTGATCGACCGGCAGGGCGCCGCGAGGTTCCCGCTTCCACTCCAGGAAGCCCGAACGGGCGCAAGGCTCCGCGGTTGGCGGTTGGCGGTTGGCGGTTGACAGGGTGGGAGGGGTGCTCAATGAATGGCGGGCAGCTATGGTTCCCAACAAGATTCTGGAGTGCATACGGCGCGGTGAGAAAGCGCTCGGGCTGACGCTCAGGGAGCCGTCCGGGCAGTTGGTGGAGCTGGCCGGGCGTAGCGGGTTGGACTTCGTGAGCTTCGACGCCCAGCACGACACGTGGACGCCGGCCGAGATGGG
>JAPPKV010000232.1:0-3038 GCA_028819775.1 Gammaproteobacteria bacterium
CATGGCGCAACGGTTCGATCCCCTGGCTCGAGCATTCGATCGCCAATGCGCCGTCGTGCCAAACCGCGACGGCTGCCGATGGTGCTAGCGAAGCATGCATCAGGAAGGGACGCGAGTACGCCGCCCGATGCGTGGTGGCAATTCGCCTGCGCGGTACCGGACTCGGTACAACGTTTCGCAGCGGAAACGCCTCCGCCGTCTCGCGACGGGACTCATCGATGTCGAACCCGGGCGGTGGCGACCCAATCCGGTGCCACCGCGCACGGCCAGCAATCCGTCGCGCCAGGCGCTCGGCATCGAACTCGACGGGGTGCGCTACTGCCACGAAGCTGCCGTCGACGACCAGCCGTCCCGGGGCCGCCACGTCGACGTCGAGATCGGTCAGCCGGTGCCGAAGCGAAGGCGGCCGCACCACGCGGGCGTGCAGTTCCGCATCGGCGTCGTGGACGAAAGCGGCGCCCGTCGCCTTTTCAAGGATGTCGATGCGAGGCTGTCCGTCGCGTCCCACCAACCGATAGGCGCTCGGGGCCTTCTCGGGCGTTCGGTAGCGGATCTCGAAGTCGAACGGCTGATCGGCGAGGTCCCAATAGGTCAATGGCTCGTTGACGCCCTCCCCGCGGATCTCGCCGTCTGCCACCGTCAGGTTGTCGGCCGCCAAGGCAAGTCGTGCCGCAGCCCGCTGGAGAAGCAGGCGGCGGGCCCAAGCGCCGGCTTGACGGAGTGCCGCACCGCTGGTCTCGATGGACATGGAACCCGCCGTCACGCCCTCGTTCGGGGTGTGGCCCGTGTGCGCGGACACCACCTGCACCCGTCGTCGCGCCACGTCGAGTTCCTCGGCGACGATGGTGCCGAGCGCCGTGAGAATGCCCTGTCCGATCTCCACCTTCCCGGTAAACGCGATCACGCCGCCCTCGCCGGTCAGGCGAATCCACCGATCCAGCGACGGCGTCGCGGCAAGGGCGTGGGGTAGCGGCTTCATTCGCCGCCCAGGTCAAGCATGGTGCGGAGCACACGCGGGTGACTGCCGCAACGGCACAACTGCGAGTCGAGGGCAGCGGCGATCTCGGCCCTCGAAGGCCGCGGATTGGCTCGAAACAGGGCTTCCGCCACCACGATGATGCCCGGCAGGCAGTACCCGCACTGCGTGGCATGGGCTTCGACCAAGGCTCGACGAACCGTTGTATCCAAGCCGGCGGCGGTCTCCACATGCCGACCTTCCGCCGCGCTGGCCGGGAGCGTACACGCATACGCCGGCTCGCCGTCGACGAGCACGCGGCAGGCGCCGCACTCCTCCCGCCCGCAGCCGAGCTTGGGTGTCATATCGCCCACCGCTGGACCGCGCAGAACGTAAAGGAGCGGCGTGTCGCGTTCGCTGTCGTCGAACTGCGCGGCGTCGCCGTTGAGCCGGAAAGCGGTCATCGGAGGGACCGTAGCGAGTTGCTACACTCGATGTCCAACGGGGAATAGGGGATTCGGATGAATTCCAGAACGGTTTCGTTGGCGCTCGGCACCTGCTTCGCGGTTGCGGCAAACGCGGGGACGTTGTCTGGGCCGGTTACGGGCGGCGAACGCGGCAGTCCGTTCGCTGCGGCGGAGGTCTCGGACCAAGGGTACCTGACCGAGGAGTACTTCCTTCAAGGCGAGGCAACCGCCTACGAGTTGGCCGAGGGAACGCACACCCCGGACGGTCTCTGGAAGATCCGACCGGCCGAGAACAGGGCGGACTTCAAGACGCGCCTGCTGGTGGTCCGTCCCGAGGATCCCGCGGTGTTCAACGGCACGGCAATCGTGTTCTGGCTGAACGTGACGGCGGGCTTTGAACTCGGCTCCGCCTCCGGCGAAGCCCTGCGCGGCTATGCCTGGATCGGCGTCTCCGCGCAGAAGATCGGCATCGACGGCTTCCCGCAGAGTCCCCAGGGGCTGAAAGCCTGGGACCCCGAGCGCTACGGTTCCCTCGTTCACCCCGGCGATGCGTATTCCTACGACATCTTCACCCAGGCCGCGATGGCCGTCGGGCCAGACCGCCCTCGCGACGGCTTGGACCCCATGGGCGGCCTGGCGGTCGAGCGGCTGATCGCGGTCGGCGCTTCGCAGTCCGCCGGACGTCTGCGCAGCTACATCAATGGCGTTCACCAACTGTCCGGTGTGTTCCACGGCTACATACCATTCATCGACTTCGGCCGACCCGTGGCGTTCGGCTCGGATCTCGCCGGTCAGCGTCGGGGTAGCCCGGCCTCCATCCGGGCCGATCTCGATGTCCCCGTCATCGTCGTGAATTCCGAGACCGAGGTGACTAGCTACTACGGCGTGCGGGAAGCCGACTCGGAGCGGTTCCGGCTTTGGGAGGTTGCCGGCACCTCGCACGTATCCGTGCCAAGGCCCGCGGCACCCACCGAGGGCGGCTCGAACTGGATGTCCTATTCGCCCGTGTACAACGCCGCGATCCGGCACCTGCACCACTGGATCAAGGACGGTGTCGAGCCACCGACAATGCCGCGGGTCGAGGTCACGCCCGGCGCACCCCGCCCCGATGTTGTCCGGGATGAACACGGCAACGCCGTGGGCGGTATCCGCCTGCCGGATGTCGCCGTGCCGACCGCCTCGCATAGCGGCTTCGGAACGCCTCGCGAAGGATCGAGGTTCGGCTTTCTCTACGGCACCGCCACCGACTTCGACGCCGAGCAACTTGCCGCGTTGTACCCGGACAGCCTGCACTATCTCGAGGCCTGGAACGCAGCACTCGACCGAGCGGTCGAGCAAGGCATGGTGCTACCCGAGGACGCCGGGCCAATGCGCGAACAAGCGGCGGCCTGGGCCACGCGGCTGGACGGCGACGAGGCGGACCAGACGCCATAACGGCGGTGGTGCGGCAGCGACCGTAGGGGCGAGGCTATCGCGCCCGAAAGGGCGCGCCCTCGCCCGTGTCCGCGCAACGAACGATTCCGGTAGGTTGGCGCGGGGGGCCCCGCGCCCGTGGGGGGCGGTTAGGGCGCCCCGAACCCGCCGGTGGGTGAGGATGGTTTGGGGCCTGCGAGGGG
>JAPPKV010000232.1:3048-3324 GCA_028819775.1 Gammaproteobacteria bacterium
CCCCCCTTACGGGGCGGCCCCGGCCCGGTGCCCGCCAAAGTACCTTTTGGGGTTGTTGGGGGGGGGGGCCCGGGGGCCTTGGGGGGGGTATTGGGTCGCCCCTACGACGCCTGTGTGTCAGTATGGTTCGTGGCATCCGAGGAGTGTCCATGCACCACATCGAGCTCCGCCATCTCCGCACGGTGGCTGCCTTGCGCGGCGCGAGCACGCTCGTGGAAGCTGCGGAACGGGTCTACCTGACGCAGTCGGCGCTGTCGCATCAGCTCAAGGATCTCG
>JAPPKV010000197.1 GCA_028819775.1 Gammaproteobacteria bacterium
TCGATCAGATCCAACTGGTTGACGATGTCGACGAGGTTGTGCAACTCGGCGACCCCCCAGAAAACCCGGTCGAGTCCCAGCCGAAGCTCCCAGGAATTTTCGCCCCAATCGCCGTACGTCAACAGGTAGGCCTCGCGGACGTCCGCATGCGTGCGCCGCGAGTCGGCGCTGTCGTACCGGTAGAGCGGGCTTAGGGTGAAGCTGGTTCCTTGTCCGATTTCCCCGTAGAGCGTTGGCTCAACGACCAGCCCAGCCGTGCTCGAACGCTGACCGGGAAAGGCGGGCGATTGCGGATACCATCGAGCCTGTAGGCTCGTCTCTCCGGCAATGTCGACCTCGGCGTCCGCAGCCGCCATCACCGCAAGGGCCGCGATTGCACCGCCGAGACGCATCAGCGCACGCGTCGAAGAGCCGTCTGGGTGAATTCGCTCTCGTCTAAGTTGGTACGGAACCGAAAGTCCGTCCAGCGAAGCACGGTGCTCGCGCCGGTCAGGTGATTCACCATCGTCTGTTCTTCCGCCCGCCAGTACCGATCCAGGTATTGCCGATAGTTCGCGAACGTGAGCGTTTTGAGGTGCGAGCCCCTTCGATCGTAAAGCTCCATTCTCCACGCTCTGAGTTCGTCATGGTCCTGCCAAATCACCTTGCGGCTGTAGCCGGACTTCTCATCCAAGGGGAATTGTTCCGTCACCGTACACATGAGCTCGCCGCAGGGTTCGTCGCGCAGGTACTTGTAGGTGTACTCGTCGACCTCCGGCGAGCTCATGTCCTCGTATGAGAACTCGCTTCCCATGAACGAACCGGAGCGGCGTGAAGCGCTAATCCGCTTCACCCGCTTGAGGGCCGGGAGATACAGCCACTGATCGTCCGGCGTATTGATGTGAGCGTGGGTCAGGAGCGCTGTTCCCTGTACGTCTCGGGGTTGGTCGAACACGAACAGACTCTTGTCGCCATCGTCGGGCACCTCGAGCACCTTGAAGCGCATCTGACGAACGCTGTCCCGACCTTGCCGGTCGCGCAACACCATCGTCATTCCCGCGGTGAAGTCCCCGAAGCCGTCGTTGCGGGCGCTCGACTCGCGCGCGATACCCAGACCCTTGTCTTCGGGCGTCTCTTCCTGGGCGAGGGCACTCATGGTCGGGAAGCCCAGGCATGCTAGCGGCAGCACCAGGACGCCGAACCAGATGCCCCGGCAGGGGCGTCTTTTCGTCCAGCCTTGGACGTCAAGCCGTCCTTTTGCGTTTTCGTGGTCCGGGAACACTCGCATACGCCCGGTGATGGACGCCCTGCATTGTACCTTGACTCCAGATGAGACCCGGGGAGTCCGAGTCGAACCCAAGTTTCAAACTGAGACACTGCCCGGCAGCGTGCGCGCCTTGGCTTGCTGGTGCTAGTGTCGGAAGTTGATGGCGCGGTTGCCACGCAGCTGTCAAGCAGTCTGTCATGCAACAGGAGGGTTGTTATGAGAAGCGGCGATGAAATGCTGCAGCAGATTGTCGAGAAATCGGCTTTGGACACTGACTTCAGGGCAGAGCTTCTCGCGGATCCAAAGACCACCATCAGCGCGGAATTGGGCATCACGATTCCGGAGTCGATGACGATCAAGGTCCACGAGAGCGACATGCAGACGGTGCATCTCGCCTTGCCGCCTGATCCGAACATCACCGAGGAGCAACTCGAAGCGATCTCGGCTGGCCTCTGCTGCTGCTGGTAGGTCCATAGCCGGCGAAAGCCGGCGCAACTGCAGCCTAACCCATCGTCCCCGCCCGGGGCGGTGGGTTGGGCGTGTCCGTGCCGGTCAGAGAGGGACCGCGCCGGATAGCACCATGAACACATAGGCCTTCGCCTTTTGAAGCCGGTCTTCACTGATCACCAGCTTGATGTGGTGAATGCCCCGGAGCAGCACGAAACGACCGGACTTCGCAAAGAGCGTTGTCGGTTTCGAAACCCAGGTAGCAAGCGCTGCAAGCTTCTCTGGCACGACTAGGTCTTCATGGCCGAGGGCTTCGAGGAACGGATCCCAGTCGGTCAGGCCGTCGAGCCAATAGCGCGAATCCTTCGTATATCTCTGCTTGACGATCAGGGTAAGGCCGAGCGTCGGGCCGAGACCCTCTTCCTGCACGTCGATGTTCGCCCCCGTCCGGACGATGTCGGCGCGTTCCTTGAAGCGTGAGATCACGGCGTCAACCGCCGACGTCTCGCCGGGCCAACCCGTGTTCTTCAGATAGGAACAGATCTCCTGCTGCGACTTGAAGCCCATGACGGCCAAGCGGATCGACCGTGAGCGGGATGGAAAAACGCCGAACGAGTCCATGCGCGTGTCTTCCGGCTGCGCCAGGTAGGCTCGTTGGACGTTCTCCCGCTCAGCCTTGTTGATCTCCCAGCCCACGCAAGAAACGAGGGCGTCAACCACCGCAAGTACGTCATCCCCCTGACCGCGCGCACCGAGAATCGGGCGTTCGCCGGGCCGGAGGAACATGCCCGGAAGTGAACACATCCCGTCGCCCGCCGAGCCGATGTCGTACTCGAGCATCAACTTGCGGCCGACGATCTCGCGCAGTGGCGAGCCGTCGGCATCCATTTCCTTGAACAGCCGCACGATCGCCCGCGCCGTCTCATTCGTCTTGTCGGTTCTTGCCCTCCCTTCGAAAAACGCGGCGGGCGGAGTTCCGCTGGCGAGCGATGCGCCGAGATCCGCCACTGGCTCGGGTTCATGTAGCGGCAGTTCGAAGCCGAACGGCAGGGCAGCCATCGTGATCGGTAGCTTTCCGGCACATTCGAGTACGCGTTCCCACTGCGGCTCACCGATGAGAACGGCGGAGACCCTATTGCGAAAGTGCCCAAGCAGGTCAGCCATCGTGCTGCCCTCGTCGGCGAGACGGTCCTGCGTAAGGGTGATTGCCTCGTCAATGTCCATCTAGTCTCCTCAGGCGATGACGGGCGCGGGATTCAGATCGGCTTCAGCGACGGCGTACTCGCGCAAGCCCATGCCGACGGGCACGTCGTACAGACGCCCGGGCGCGAATCTCGCCCAGAAATGACGCATGCCGGGCACGATGACCCGAACCACCGGCATGCCGACGTCGGGTCGGGTCTGATCCAGCACTAGGAACTCCATGCCCTTGGCTTCGACGAGCCCGCGGCAGTATTCGACATCCTCGCGCGTATCCGTCGACTCGATCGCCGGATAGTGTGAGGCATCCTTGAGCGGCTCGTCGACCGCGGGCGCCAGCCAGCTACAGTCGGCGAGTCGGGCCGTCCGCCACCACCATAGCGCCATCGGATCGTCGATCATCGGACGACCATCGGAGT
>JAPPKV010000179.1 GCA_028819775.1 Gammaproteobacteria bacterium
TGGCCGTCGAAGCCTTCCCGCCCTACGAGGACTACAAGAACAAGACCACGCGGACGATCCCGGTATTCATCGCCGAACCGTGCTGATTGCCCCGGCACGGGCGGTCGGGAAAGGCCGGTATGCAAGGCTTGCTTCCTTCGAGGTAGACCGTGCACGTTCAAGCGGACAGCCCGACCCCGGCGGTTTCTTCCGCATCGGCCGCCGGAGCCTCGGAATCCTCGCCGCGAACCTTGCCGACGACGAAGACCCGTAGTCGCTCCGCCGTGGTTTCATCCAGACCCTCGATGCGCAGGTCCCCGCCCGTGGTCCCCGCCGTGAACACCGTCAGTCTTGCCAGGCCGAAGCGGCGCTCCATCGGTGCATTCCCGGTCTCCGCGTGCTGGACGCGGTTGTAGGGAACGGCCGTCACCGACCGCCAGAACACGCCCGCCTTGTAGAGAATGTCCTTGTCGCGCACCGCGTAGCCGCGACGCGGAATGTCGACCACCGGCCAGAATACCGCCCAGGCAAACCGCACGACCGCTAGCGCCCACAACCACGGGAACAGCCAACCGATATCGCCGAGCTTCGGCACGTTGGCGACCACCGCGTGCGCGATCCCGACGATCGCGAACAGGATAAGAGTGCGAACGATATTCCGCGCCTGGCGACACCTGACGAAGCGCGGATCAAGCGGATGCCACTCGACAGCATCCGCCGACGGCAGGGCGTCGATGGGTATCTCCGGGTTGACGAACATCGGTCGGACTCGCGAAAGCGCGGCATTATAACGGCATCCTGTTCGAACACCCCCCGGTTTCGGGTGCGCGGCCACGGCCGATCAGGGCGGTCTGTCCGCAATCAATGCCATGCCAAGCGGCTCGAGGCCGCCTTGTAGAGGATGTAGTCGCACAATCGCTTGGCCGTGGCGTGCTCGATGTACGCCAAGGTCACGCTGCCGGTCGCGAGGTGGACGTGGAGCGCGGCGAGATCCCTGCGGCGTTGCAGCGGCGATTGGCTGACGCTCACCTGCTGAACCTTGCGGAAAAGCAGCGCTTCCACCCGATAGCCTAGGAATCCCGAACGGCAGACTAGGACGTCGTCGTCGTGGAGGTAGCCTCGGCGCCGCCACCGCTGACAGGCGACAATCGCCACGACGAGGATCCAGCCGAGGCACGCGAGACCCGTACTGCCGAGCATCGTCGTGATCACGGCCGACGCGACGACGGCCGGCGCGACGCCCACCCAAAGCACGGGCGGCCAGACGGCGTAGGGCGAGACCGGGGCGAACCGGTTGTCCCGCGGGAGCACCGATACGCGTCGGCCCTCACTGCCGAACACACGCTCTCGCAGGTTTTCGACAGTGCGGGCACCGGCGATGGGTACGACGAGCTTCTGGGCATCATCCGGCATCTCGCCGACGGCCGGCCCGCCACTCGCCGGCAGCGCTTGAATCCGATGGCGTTGCATCCAGCCCATCACCAGCCCTTGCCGCACGGATAGCTGCTGGACTTTGCCAACCTCCACCGTCACATCCTTCCGCGTCAGCAAGCCGGAACTGGCGCGGAACGCGGTTCCTTCCTGCCGCAGTTCATAGTCGTGATACCTGAGAAACGCCACCACGACCGAGCCGAGAAGCAACACGAGCATGATCGCACCGAACAGCGTGACCACCGTCAACGTGGCACGCAACGGGCCGAGGTCGGCCAATACGGCCAATGACCGGGTCGCAAGGTCGGCGGCACGTTCGAACGCTTCCTCGAACACGTTTCCGAACGCCGGCATCAGCGCCGTGCCCAATAGCGCGAACTGAAGAACGCGCGGGTCCGTCAAGCCGATGCGCGTCACGTCGCCGCCGCCCAGTTTGAGCACCTCGGTTTCCCCCGCGCTCGACTCTACCTGCGGTGCCGGTTTCGCATCCACCCGTTGGCGAAGCCGGGCCACGAACTCGGGCGTCACCGCCGGCAGACGGCCCTCGTCACCCGCCGCCCCCGCCGTCGTGAAGCGAACCGTCACGAGTCCGAGCAGGCGGTAGAGGAGCGACTGTTCGGTGCTGATTCCCTGGATGCGATCGAAACGCATATCCAGTTGCGTCTTCTTGAGCAGGCCTTGGCGGATCAGGACACCGTCTTCGTCCACCCGGTACTGAAAGAACCAGTACCTGAGCAGGGCGACGGCAACGAGCGCGACGAGCCCGACCCCAACGCCCGCCGCGGCGATCAAGACATGCTGCTTGATCAAAATCAGGAGACCGGCTGCGGAGGCGGCCACATTGGCGAAGTTGCTGACGAGACCCTTGACGGTGCGGCCGAGGAAGAAGAACACCGCCAGCGGCGTGGTCCGCAACCACCCGTCAGCTTGCATGGAACGGTTCTCGTAGGGGGCGACCGCGCGCCCGTGCGGGCGCGTTGTGGTCGCCCGAATCGGTTAGTGCCGTATCGCCGACACGGGACGGGACAAGCCCGTCCCCTACGCTGCGTTGTTCCTTACGCATCCGCGCCCCGGTATTAGTCCTTCCACTGCGCACGGATTCCGTGCGGGCACGCTCGGCGCGGTCCCTACGCTGGACGATCAGGTTCGGGCACGGCCGCCAGCATTTTCTCCTCCATTTCCTCGGCGCTGCGCATGTCGGCAAGGTCGAGCCTGAAGTCGGGCCGGGCCGGCGCCTCGATCTTGGCGAGGAGTTCGCGAATCTCCCGGGGCGCGAGTCCGAGTTCCCGGAGTTCGGCACGGCTCAGTTCCGAGACGCCGTCGCGCACCGCGATGCCGCCGCCCTCGGGCCGAAGCAACCTAGCGAGCGCCTGCCGTTCGCCGTGACTCAAGCGCGTGCCGAGGACGTTGTAGTCGAGCCACGCCTCGTAGGCTAGGGGGGCGACGCGTCCGAGCATGCCCGCCATCACGCGGCCGTATTCCTGGATCTCCCATTGGGCGTGATCGTCCACGCGCAGGGTCAGGAAATGCAGCAGGTTGTGCAGGTCGATCTTCCAGTACCACTGGGTATAGGTCGACAGCGGCAGGTCGATGCGGGCGAGTTCCCGGGCCACGTCCTCCCCCAACAGCCAGCCGTAGGTGTCCGAGGCATGGTCGCGCAACTGCTGCCAACGCTCGACGGCTGCGGCGTAGATCTCAAGCGACGCCGGCTCGGCCTCGCGGCCTTGGTTGTTGACGCTGCTCTGATGCGCGAAATGCGCGTGCGGCGGTTCGTAGAAGAGCAGCGGCAGCAAGCTGTAGCGGGCACTGTATTCGTTCACGGACGCGGTCCGGTGTCGCACCCACTGCCGGGCGACGAACATCGGCATCGAGCAGTGGAACTTGAACTCGACCATCTCGC
>JAPPKV010000454.1 GCA_028819775.1 Gammaproteobacteria bacterium
TGCTGCTCTACGGGGAGGACATGGACGAGGCGACCTCCCCCCTTGAATCCAACTTGGGCTGGACAGTGGCATGGGATCCGCCGGAACGCGACTTTGTGGGCCGCGAGGCCCTCGCTCGCCAACGGTCACGAGGTCCTGAGCGGGTATTGAGGGGCGTCGTGCTTGCCGGCCGGGGCGTCATTCGCCACGGTCAACGAGTCGAGACGAACGCCGGTGCCGGAATCGTTACCAGCGGTATCTTTTCGCCCACCTTGGGGTACAGTATCGGCTTCGCGCGGGTCCCCCGCGGGGCAACCGGGAATTGTCTGATCGAGATACGCGGCTCGGACATCCCAGGTCGAATTGTCAGGCCGCCGTTCGTGCGGCAGGGAAAACAGGTATTCAAATGAACGACGTCTCATCCGACATGCGCCCGGACATACCCGACGACTATCGATACGCACCGAGTCACGAGTGGGCGCGCGTCGAGGACGACCAGGTTACCGTCGGCATATCGGATTTCGCCCAGCAGTCGCTGGGTGACGTGGTCTACGTCGAGCTTCCCCAGGTCGGTGACGAGGTGAATGCCGGTGCGGAGGCGTGCGTGGTGGAGTCCGTCAAGGCGGCCGCGGACGTCTACGCTCCCGTCTCGGGAACGGTGGTGGCCGTCAACGAAGCGCTTGAGGAAGCCCCGGAAATGGTGAACCAGGATCCCTACGGGGACGGCTGGTTCTTCAAGGTCGAGCCGACTGATCTCGAGGAAATGGACGACCTGCTGGATGCGGATGGGTACGAACAGCACTGCGAGTCCGAGGCCGACGAGGGACTGAGCCGGCGCCGTTGACCCGCGCCGTTTGATCCGTGCCGTTCATACCCCATACCGACGCCGACGTTCGAGCGATGCTCACGAGCATCGGCGCGCCATCCATCGACGCGCTCTTCGACGAAATCGAGCCCGCCCTCAAGACCTCCCATTTCGACGGCATCGACGAAGGCGTCGACGAAATGACCATGATCCAGGAGATGGCCGAGCGCGCACGACGCGACGAGGCGGGACCGTGCTTCACGGGGGCGGGATGCTACGACCATCACATCCCGGCGGCTGTCTGGGATATCGCCGCACGGGGCGAGTTCATGACGGCATACACCCCCTACCAGGCCGAGGCGAGCCAGGGAACGCTGCAACTCATCTACGAGTACCAGACGATGATCACCGGCTTGACCGCGATGGACGTCTCCAACGCCTCGGTCTACGACGGAGGATCCGCGTTGGGAGAGGCCGTGCTCATGGCCGTGCGGGCCAACCGGGCCCATCCATCGAACAGGACCGGAGGACCTCGCCGCATCGCCGTTGCGGGCGCCTGCCACCCGCACTATGTGGACGCAGCAGCGAACATTGCGCGCAACCAGGGCATCGAGTTGGTGCCCACAGGGACAAGAGACGGACGCGTCGACCTCGACGCCCTGGCGAGCATGACCGGCGAACGGCTACCGGTTGCCGTGATCGTCCAGCAGCCGAACTTCTTCGGCCTGATCGAGCCGGTCGACGAGATCGCGGACTGGGCCACCGCCAACGGCGCCCTGGTGATCGCCGTCGTGAATCCCACGTCGCTCGCGCTCTTGAAGCCGCCCGGCGAATGGGGGACGAACGGAGCCGACATCGCTTGTGGAGACGGTCAACCGCTGGGAATACCGATGGCATCGGGAGGTCCCTCTTTCGGCTTCCTTTGCACACGCTTGAGCCTCGTCCGTCAGCTTCCCGGACGCCTGGTGGGACGTACCGTGGATCGGCACGATCGATCTGGTTTCACGCTGACCCTGCAGGCGCGGGAGCAGCACATCCGCCGCGGCAAGGCCAGGTCGAACATCTGCACGAACCAGGGGCTTTTGGTAACGGCGGCCACGATCTACCTTGCGATCGTTGGCGCCACCGGCCTTTCGCGGGTGGCATCCCGGTGCCACGAACGCACGCGTGAGCTGGTTCGGACGTTGACCGCGGTCGACGGCGTCCGATCGCGGTTCACAGGGCCGTTTTTCCACGAGTACGTGATCGACGTCGGGCAAGCGGCGGATCGCGTCGCCGATGCCCTCGCCGAACTCGGGACCATCGGCGGACTGCCTCTCGGGCGTTACTTTCCCGATCTCGGAAACTGCCTTTTGGTTTGTGCAACCGAGAGACGGACCGACACCGACATCGCCCGCTTCGGCGATGCCTTGCGACAGGTGCTCCACGGATGAACCCCGGCGAGACGATCTTCGACATCGGTACACCGGGACGCCGGGCGAGTGCACAGGGTCCGGCCGCGGGGGATACATCGGACTTGCCCGCGGAGTGTCTCCGTAACGAGCCCCCACGACTCCCCGAAGTCTCCGAACTGCAGGCCGTACGCCACTACACGAACCTGTCCGCCAGGAACTTCTCGATCGACAATCAGTTCTACCCCCTCGGCTCCTGCACGATGAAATACAACCCGCGCGGGGCGCATCGGGCGGCCAGCCTGCCGGGGTTCCTGAACCGCCACCCACTTGCCCCGGTATTGGCGAGCCAGGGGTTCTTGGCCTGCCTGTACGACCTGCAGGAGACCCTGAAACACGTCACCGGCATGGCCGCCGTATCGCTGACGCCGATGGCCGGCGCCCAGGGCGAATTCGCCGGGGTGGCGATGATTCGCGCGTGGCACGAGGCCCGGGGCGACGACGGGCGCGAGGAGATTCTCGTGCCCACCGCCGCACACGGGACCAACCCGGCGACGGCCGTGATGTGCGGCTACCGGGTTCGTGAAGTGGCGGTGGCTGCCGACGGCGACATGGACATGGAGGCGCTCAAGGCCGCTCTCGGCGAGAACACCGCCGGGATCATGCTCACCAATCCGTCCACCTGCGGCGTCTTCGAACGCCGAATCCGGGAGATCGCCGATGCCGTGCACGCCGCGGGCGGGTTGCTCTACTACGACGGCGCCAACCTCAACGCGATCCTCGGCAATGTACGCCCCGGCGACATGGGTTTCGACGTGGCGCACCTGAACCTGCACAAGACCTTCGCGACCCCCCACGGCGGCGGCGGACCCGGCGCCGGCCCGGTTGGCGTCGGCGAACGACTCGTGCCGCACATTCCGACGCCCGTTGTCGCCCGGGATGGCGAGGGCTACCGCTGGGTCGATCGCGACGAAATCCCGGGATCCATCGGCCGCCTGTCGGCGTTCATGGGCAACGCCGGCATCCTGCTGCGCGCGCTGGCCTACGCCCGGATGCTCGGCCGCGAAGGCATGCGACGCGTCGGCTAATACGCGACCCTGAACGCCAACTACCTGATGGTGCGACTGGCC
>JAPPKV010000238.1 GCA_028819775.1 Gammaproteobacteria bacterium
GTTCAGCACCTCCCGGATTTCGTCCTGCGTGTAGAAACCTCCGTGCGGAATGCCGTCGCCCCCGTACGTCTTGAGGTTGTTTCCGAGCATCGTCTCGCGTCGCCAGGCGCCCACTTCCGTCAGGCGCGGGTAGGCGTCGATCTCGATGCGCCATCCGTGGTCGTCCGTCAGATGCCAGTGGAAGCGGTTGAACTTGTAGCGTGACATCAGGTCGATGAAGCGCTTCACAAACCTGGCCTCGAAAAAATGCCGGCTCGAGTCCAGCATCAACCCGCGGTAGGCAAAGCGCGGGTAATCCACGACTTCCACGGCCGGCAGGCTCCAGTCAACGTCTGGGCTGATGCGCTCGTTCTCCACCTCAGGTGGCAACAGCTGCCGGATCGACTGGAAGGCGTAGAACAACGCGGCGGCGTCGGCGGCCTGAATCCGAACGGCGTCGGGGCTCACCGCAAGTCGATAGCCTTCCGGAGGCATCGACGCGTCCGATGAAATCACGATGTCCGCCGACTCGTGCGAAACGACTGGCATCTCCAGTCCGGTGGACGCGCGCAGCCGCTGCGCTTCTCGCGCAACGACCGGCTCGAAGCTCGCATCCGCCAGGTGGATGGTTGTGGAGGGCCCAAGCCGAAATCGTCCCGGGAGAGATCTGATTTCGGCCGGAGCCGGAATTATGGCGATGTCGTCGGGATCATGCATGACCATGCAGTTTAACCGGCTGGTGGTGCGCTCCCCGCCCATTCCCAGGCGCGGTCGTCGTATCCGGCAGGCGCCCGCAACGACACCGGCATGAGCGTTGTCGCTTGACGGAACCGTCCGCGCCGCTGAATCTGGAGCCTCACGATATTGGTGCTATCGGTCGCGGGCTCGCCTCGTACAGGGGAAGGCAGGGGATCCGGTGAAGGCAGAGATCAGAGCAAGATCGAAGACGGGGCCCGACTCCCGATCCGGACCGGCGGCTCACCGATGATCCTCGCCGAGCGTCACCCGACGCCTGGACAGATCAGCGTCCTGCCGGATGGCCGCTGCATGAGCGCCTCCACGCGCGGCAAAGTGCTGCATTCCTCGCTCGAGTCCGGCGCCTTTTATGACCCGTGGGTTCCCGAATACCTCACCGTGAAGTACGGACGCGGGCGGCCCATTGCGTGGGAGCCCCGCGAGGTCATCATGGAGCTTCCCATGGGCCTGGGGTGTTGGGAGGGGTGCATCAACTTCGTCGACCGTGAGGGCGACATTCACCTATTCGGCATGCGGTTCCTGAAGTGGCCCGAGGATCGCGAGGATCCCAAGCTCCACGAGCAGCGCACCGACGTCTACCACGTCGTGTCCCGCGACGGCGGCGCCACGTGGGAGGGCCCCGTTCGGATCGATTACGGCGAGGAATTCACCGCCGCGATCATGAACGTCCTGCACCTGCCAAACGGCCGCATCGTGCTGCCGCTGGAGTACTTCGACGTGGAACGCGCCGTGGGGAAATACGTCTCCAAGTCGTGCTACTCAGACGACGGCGGACGCACCTGGGGACACGATTCCACCCACCTGCCCGTCGAGTCGGGCGGACAGCACAGCCACTCCGGGGCGGTTGAGCCGGTGGTGGCCGAGCTCGACGGCGGGCGCGTGTGGATGCTGATTCGCACGCAGCTTGGGTGCTTCTACGAGTCCTTCTCCGACGACGGACGAATCTGGTCACCGCCCGAGCCTTCCCGGTTCAAGGGGTCCAGCTCGCCCGGCGAGGCCCTGCGGCTGCGTGACGGGCGGCTGCTGTTCGTGTGGACGAACGGGATTGGGCCGCCCTTTGCGTCGGACATGCTGTCGGAGTGGGTCGACTATCCGACCGAGTCCTGGTGCCGCCAGGTCTTCAACGTCGCGGTCTCGCACGACAACGGCGCGACGTGGCGCGGCTATCGCGAGATCGTGCGGACGGTCGGGCACGAGGCGGACGGCGCTCGCGTCGGCTATCCGCGGTTTGCCGAGTTGCCCGAAGGCGATGTCCTGGTGCAATTCGGCCACCATTCGGGCGGCGAGCGGGCCGAGTGCCAGTACGTCTACGTTGATCCCGACCGCCTGGACGAGACCAGTGATCGCGAAGACTTCGACAACGGCCTGGCGGGCTGGTCGTTCACCGGGGCGACGGCCGTGCAAACGGTGACGCTCGACGAGGAGCACGCGCTGCGCCTGCAGGGCGATGGGAACGGCCTGCTCGGGGCCGAGCGCAACTTCCCCTTCGCCGTGTGCGGCAGGTTGAGCTTCGAGATGCGGCGCGACGCGTCTTCGGCGGGCGTGGATTTGGTGCTCGACGAGACCTATTGGGACCCCAGGGATCGCCGTCGGAACGGGGCCATTGACATTGGCCTTGACGCCGACCTCGTGCCCGCGGATGCGTGGGTGCCCGTGACGGTTTCCTGGAACGTCGCCGAACCGGCCGCCGATCTCAGCGTCGGCGATCGGCAGCGTCGAATTCCGATTGAACACGCACCGTTGGGGATCTGCTATCTGACCTTCTACGGACGGACCGCCGGCGCTGAGAGCGGAGCAACCCTGATTCGCCGTCTCGAGGTGGTCGTCGAGGACTAGCGGGAAACCTCAGCAGCGGCGGCCGGTGCTGTAGGCGCGACGCGAAGCGGCGGGGGTGATTCACCCCCGCCGCTTGCGTTGGTGAGCGACCCGTCAGCCGGGGCGCTCGCCGGGGCCTACCCGACGTAGTCCCTACCGGACCAGCGCGGGTCAAGCCACACGCGGTGGGTGGGTCTGCGTGCTGGAATCGCGTAGTTGTTCATCCACCACGGTCCGCTCACACGTCGGTGGTAGAGGAAGAGCAGCGAGTGCTTCCACAGCTGCCCGGCGATCATGGTCCCGCGACCGTGCAGGTAGCGGGAGATCTCGATCCACGCCTCCTTCAGCGCCGCCTTGTTTGGCGCGTCAAAGGCTGCCTGGTAGAGCGCGTCGATCTCCGGGAAGCAGGTGTGGTGGTAGTTGTAGCCGTTGGGCCAGATGTTGTCGCATCCGATCCGCCGGAACGCGTCGCCCACGTCCTGCGAGCCGCCCAGGTTGGCGACGACCATTTCGTTGGCGCCAGTCTCCCACAGGTGCTCGACCACCACGGCGCGGTCGACCCTTTCGAACTCGACCTTCAGGCCCATGTCGAGCCAGTTCGCCATCAGCGCGAGGTCTTGCGGACGCGGCGCGAACCACCCCAGCCACGTGAGCGTGTCGTCCGTGTTCCAGCCGGACTCCTCGAGCAGGGCCTTGGCCCCCTCAGGGTCGTATGGCAGCGCCCGATAGGCGTCCATCGGCACGTC
>JAPPKV010000322.1 GCA_028819775.1 Gammaproteobacteria bacterium
CGCAAACATCCTGCAATCTGGGTTGCGTCATTGGCTAACCTCGCGTCTTCCCAGTTCCGCCGCACCATGCCGGGCGGTCAAATGTGCGCCACACCGCGACGCGTGTCAAGACACACATTGCCGACACACATTGATGAAAGGCGCAGCCCGGCTGCTTCTTTGTGCAGCGCCCCGCAGCACATTCCAATAAGAAAGGTGAGCCTATCCGCGCGGGTTTCGTGGCGGGGATAGGTTGTTGGGTGCGGCGGGGTTGACCCATGCCGAAGCATTGGGGCTGCCCCGCAAGACGGCAGCAAGACGGCAGCCCCGCTTGCACGCTTGCAAGATGCGCCGTTGGGACATATTCTCGTAGCCACTGTACCGCATGGCGGTGGAGCCGCGACGACTTGAACTTGAAGCCTTGGAGGATCACGAGGAACACGGCTGCGTTGGCATTGGTGGCGCTGGCCGGTTCTCCCGCGATGGCGGCGACCGTTCGCTCGTTCGACCTTCCCCGGTCGGGCGAGTCGACGGCGGTGCGTGCCGCCATGGAATGTCTCGACGACAAGGGCTGCAAACTCGGCCTCAAGTGTGGCGAACCGGACGCTCGGGGTGCCATCGATTCCGACGATCCCGACCACTACAACCGGGACAGAGCGGATTTTGGCGAGCTGCTTTGGACGCAATGGCAAGCCGATGCAGGTCGCGCATGCGAGGTGGAAGTCGAAGGCCGGACCAATGTCTCGGTGATTCGCGAGGACCGGGTCGAGGCAGATGGCGAATGGACTCCGACAGGGCGGCAAACCTCGGGCAAGTGGCGGGATGGATCCGTGATCGGGCAGTTTGGCGGGACGGACGAGGACTCCCCTTACACCGTTGCGGACGGGTGGGGCGCCTGCCGACCTGCCCGCGAAGGGAGACCGTGCCCGGACGCGAGGCATATCCGGCGGACCTGCCGGGACTCGGTGGGCTACGCAGTGATTGGGGGCGGCCACGGCGTCCCGTCGGACCAGCCGCAATACCCAGTGCAGACTTGGATCTACGCGGGTGATTCGCTGGAGCTCTCAAGCCGTCTCTACGATGTCGCAGGACAAGCGGAAACGGGTCATACGACCGCTTGGTTCGCTTCGCACGGGCTTGTCGAAGGATCGTTGGATCCCAACGACGAGGCCGTATTCCGCGCTCCTCAGGACGGACGCCGTCAGGGGGTAGTGGTCACCGCCACTGTGTACTACGGGGACACCCCCAGATACTGCGCGACAACCTCGGTCGAGATCATAGTCTTTCCGAGGCCACAGAGCCCGCCAAGGTGAGTCGGGGCGCGCCAGTAAAGACTCGTCGCCTTGTCGGGTACGGCGTGTCCGTGCCCATGCCCGAATCCCGGCAAGCCTTCCGCCATCCGCAAAGCACATTTGCGAGAGCCGCCTTGACGGTTGCGCTGGCCCTCGCCGCAAGCGTTGCCGGAGAGGTGTTCGAACTGCCGCGTTCAAGCGAAGAGGCCCGCGTCAAGGCAGAGGGGATATGCAGAGCGGCGGCAGGATGCAAGTACCACTCGCTTTGCCGCGAACCGTCCGGGTGGGTCGATGTCGAGGCGGACGACTTCATGCCGTTGGATTCCGTGGCCGTGGACGGTGGTCATTTCACGACCCCGTTGATTCCCGAAACTCCCGACGCCACCTTGGCATGCGCACTGCGTATCGAGGGTAGGGTGGAGGATGTGATCGGCGTCGTCGAACATCGACTAGGGGAGGACTGGACGTCCCGGGACGTGGAGCGCGAGCCGTTGCACAGGATTGGAATGATCGGGGTGCCATACGACGGGATTGCGATCGGGTGGGGCGACTGCCGCCCGGCCTACGAGGACGGTGCCTGCCCCGACCGTGAACACCTCCCCGCAGTCGACTGCCCCTTTGGCGAGGCGCCATGGCATGCCTACATCGGGGGCGGAGACCGTTACGATTTCGTGGTCGACGACCTCTATTCCTCGGGCGCACTCGAAGGCGAGACGATCCACTTCCGGGGCTATGCGGCCCATTTTCCGCCCGAAATGGGCGGCACGGCGTACTGGCAGGTCGCCCGGGGCCGTTGGCAGGCGGCCACCGACGCCGAACACTCCTTCGAAAACACGGCTCTCGTCTACCGGGCACCGCAGGTCTGGTCGGACGAAATCGAAAGGATCACCGTCACCCTCCAGTCGGAGGACGGTTACTGCGCTACTACGACCATCAAGTTCAAGATCAAGGATCGGTGAGGGGTCAAATTTGGCCGGCGACCCGTTGCGGCACCGTGGAAGGATACTGGCTATCTGAACAACGGGAGGTCGAAAAACACGTCCCTTGCGACGGTGTTCGCACGACCCGGCCGGGACCGCCTTGGAGCGCTCAGAAGGTCCAGATCAGGCTGACTCCGAGGCCGATTTCGCTGGCGTCCAGACTCGTGGGCACCTGTACGCCCAAATCGTCGAAGACGACGAGCTGCGACGCGCGACCGTGTTCGACATACCGGAGTTCGCCCCGCACCGTGACGCCGGCCAACGACCGTTCCATCCCCACGCCGAGCATAAAGGCGGTGAAGTTCTCGTCGAAGGAGTCGCTGCCGGTCTGGAACTGGGTCGGTCCGCATATCTCCCCTGCCAGCAGGCAGCCGGTGTAGGAGCGGGAAAAGCCCGCCTCTACGCCCCGGACTCCAGCAAGGACGTATCCGAACCCAGTAGCCGGCACCGCGGCACCGATCCGCAGAGTGATCCCGTAGCTCTTGTCCTTGGCGAGTTCCCAATCGTCCGGCCAGTTCTCGCCGATCTGGTTGCGCAGGGGTGTTGAACCCGCTCCCTCGAGTTGGCCCGAAATGGTTCCCTGATGGGTCATCCAATCGGCCTCGACGCTGTAGTAGAGCATGCCCAGCGAACCTCGATAGCCGAGCAGCACCCCCGCGTCGTAGGTGATGCCGTTCGTCGAATCGTTCGAGTGCAGCTGTTGGCCCCGGAACAGCCTCGACGTGTTGTTCACCAAGGTATTGTCGACCGTCTTGTCGTAGTCGGCGCTGTATTTCGCACCGACCACGGTGACGCCAACGAATAGGCCGTCCGCAGCCGTTGGCTCCGGTGAGAGAGCGATCAGTGCGACACCAAGAAGCGCCACGGTTCCCTTTCGTGTCACATCGCCACCCATCCCGACACGGTTCCCCAAACCTTACACAATCTCAGAGAGGGATGCCAAGACAGACTTGGCGGGAGGCCACGGATTCCCTCGGATTCCTCGATCCCCTGTTAACCGTGCGACGGTCGCGGATTTGTCAGGTTGAGCGGTCG
>JAPPKV010000312.1:0-317 GCA_028819775.1 Gammaproteobacteria bacterium
CCTTGGCGTAGTCCAGCACGTCGCCGTGGTAGTCGCCTTCCGACATGGGCTTGGCGTCGCTGAACGGGTAGCCTTCTTCGTCACACTCGACCGGCGGGGTCGGCCGGTACAACGCTGCCGCGTGGACGACGGCAAGCGAGCGCTGCTCGGTAGGCGCTCGGCCTCTTGCTCGCGATCCGGCTGGCCGGAGTCTCGGTTGCATCATTGGAACGTACCACAACGCGGTCCCGCTTGGAGTGGGTGCCGATCATCCGACCCCCCGCGGGGGGCCCCCCCGGGGGGGGGGGGGGGGGGGGGGGGGGGGGGGGGGGGGGGGG
>JAPPKV010000312.1:327-3284 GCA_028819775.1 Gammaproteobacteria bacterium
CCCCCCGATAGCGAGATCGACCATCCCGCGCGTAGGAATTCGACGTTGCGTGACCGGGTTGCATGGGGAACGGCGGAATGGCGTCTTGGATGCGCGATCAGCGCAGGATTGGTCTTCGGAATCGTCCCCGCTCGCCGACGGTCTCGTCCGGCTACGACGCGAGACCTTTGCGTTCCAGAGCTACAACCTGTCGACGGGGTTGCTCTTCGGAATCGGCTCAGGGAGGAATGGCAAGCGGCAGGTCGAAGTGATCCGTGAACACGGGGCGGAGAGGTACGCAAGCGCCGTGCCGGCGAGGCCGCCGATGGTCGCCACTACCGTCGCCTCCGCCATGAACTGCCAACTGAACATCCCGTTTCCGAGCGCCGACGGCCAGCCGGAGGCCAATTTCCTGTCTGCGGGTGCCGACGGCGACCAGCATGAGCGACAGGACGACGAGGCCGGCCGCCAGCAGGGACAGGGCGCCGACGGCGGCGAGCACCGCCGCGTTGACGCGGGACATCGTGGCGTAGGTTTCGGCGAGAGTCGGTTCGCGAAACACGACGACGCCTTCGCGGCCGCCGTGGGCTTGGACGAGCATGTCCCGGATTTCGCGGATCGTTTCGGGGATCCTCTCGGGGTCATCGGCCTCGACTTCGATCATGCTCAGTGCCTCGGTTCCGTACAGCAAGTCCGTGGCCGTCTTGAAAGGCACGTGAGCGACGGCCCCCATACTAGCCGTCCACTCCTCGTCTTGGAGGAGGTCGGCGGGGTAGAGGCCGGGGGTGGGAAAGGGACCGAGCACGCCCTTTACCTCGAACGGGAGATCCCCAACTAGAACGTATGCGCCAAGCGGGTCTTCGTCCCGGTCGAAAAGCGCCTCGCGGATCGTCGGCCCGATGACGATGGCCTGTCTGCGGTTCTCGCTGTCGTCGGCGGTCAAGGCGAAACCGAGTTCTACGTCCCATACGGCGTTTCCTATGGTAACTGTCCGGTGCGGCGGCTCTTCCAGCGAGACTACGACGACTTGCTTCAGCACCCTGTCGTCGCGCCGAACGGGCAACGTGTCCAGAACCGAAGGGATGACCCTGTCCGCGTTGTCGATGCGGGGCTCGATCAACGCCACGTCGTCCATGGTCAGGTCGATCCTCTCCACGTTCCTCCACCTGCCTTCCTCTTCAAGGCCCGCCGTGCCGAGCACCGTTATCCTGTTCGCACCCATGTCCTTGGCGGTGGCCAGGATTGCCTGGGAGGCGTCCCGCGCGTAGCCGGTCAGCGCCACGACCATCCAGACCGCGGCGAGGGCGGCCAGCGCCATGAGGACCGTTCGGTACCCGCCGCCGCGCAAGCCTGCGAAGACTGCCGCGAGCGCCGACCACGGTGACCGCCGCCGAGGGCGGCGTCGGCGGTCGCTTTCGGGCCCGGGCGATCGGTTCTCCCCGGCATCGCTGGCGATGCGGCCGTTGGTTAGGCGGACAACCCGGTGTGCTCGAGCGGCAACGCCCGGATCGTGGGAGACGACGATTACCGCCGCGCCCCGGGACGCCAGTTCCTCGCGCAGAGAAAGCACCTCGCCTGCCTGCTTCGAATCGAGCCCGCCCGTCGGCTCGTCGGCCAGGATCGCGCACGGGTCGTTCATGAGCGCACGCGCGATGCCAACGCGCTGCCGCTTGCCACCCGACAACTCGGCGGGAAGGTGCTCCGCCCTGTCCTCGAGCCCCACGGATCGGAGCAGTTTCATTGCCCGTTCCCTGCGTTCCGTGGCCCCGACGTCCAAGTACGTCGCTGGCAATTCGACGTTGCGAAGCGCCGACGCGGCCTCGAGGAGCGGATGGTCCTGGAAGACGAAGCCGATCTCGTTCAGCCGAACGTCGGCAAGCCCGCTTTCGTCTAGGGCGGAGACGCTCTGGCCCGCGAAGTGGTAGGCGCCGCTCGACGGCCTGTCCAGACAGCCGAGTATGTGCAGCAGTGTCGTCTTCCCGGCACCGGAAGCGCCGACGATGCAGACGAACTCGCTGGCGTCGATACGAAGGGTGACGTCGCGAAGGGCATGGACCTCGTCCCCTTCGGGGCTGGGGAAGGACCGGCGAAGGGAATCGACCTTGACCAGGGCCGAACTGTCGGATGCAGACTGCGAAGAAACCGCCACGACCTTCTAGCCGTGATCAAAGGAAAGCCGAACCACAGGCGGGTGTGGTTGGTCTTTGGGATCGCGCCCGCGCTCGGGCCGCGCGACTCGATTCGGTAGCGGCATTGGCAACAGACTAGCGGAAGACGCATTGGTGTCCAAACGGAAGCGACAGCACTGGCCTGCAACGCTAAGCTACTGCGTCGGGAATATGGTTTGCATTCGTCACACATCCGAACCGGAGCGGGCCGATTCGTGGCAGAGCTTGGCTTGGCGATGACCGATCTTTCGGGCCTTGATCGCCTCGACGAGTCCGCGCCGCCATCGAGACCGGCGCTGCGCAGGCCATGGGTGTGGATCCTCGCCATCGTGCTTGTAGCCGGTGGCGGCTGGTACCTCCTGTTCGGCGCCGGCGACGGCCAGGAAGACGAGACGCCGCGCCGGTCGGCGACCGTCGGGTACCGCACGCTCGGCGATGTCGTGACGGCTTCGGGCACGTTGAAGCCCAGCCGCCTGGTGGAGGTGGGTGCCCAAGTGTCCGGGCAGCTCCAGAAGCTGCACGCGAAGGTGGGCGACACCGTGGCCAGGGGCGATCTGATCGCCGAGATCGACGCGACGATCCAGCGGAGCATCGTGGAGGCGAACCGCGCGGCGCTCCAGGCGACCGAGGCGCAGCTCGCGGTGCAGCGTTCCGCGCTCGGTCTCGCCCAAGCGGAGGCGGCCCGCCAGAAGCGCCTCAAGGCGGACAGGGCGACCACGGAGGTCGAATACGAGCGGGCCCAGGACGCGCTGGCGCGGGCGCAGGGCGCCATGGTGCAGCTCGAGTCGCAGATCGCGTCGCAGAAGGCGC
>JAPPKV010000016.1 GCA_028819775.1 Gammaproteobacteria bacterium
ACGCCCCGGGGTTGGGCGAACTCTGAAGCGCCTCGTCGGCTGCGACCACGGCGGCGCCGATCGCCCCGTCGCGCCACATGAAGTGCGCAATCGCCAGGTGAATGGCCGCCCGGCCCTCCGCACTCAGTCCTACACGGCGTGAATAGGCGCGCAAGCGGGCGATCGTGCGGTCGATGCCAGTGCCGCCGACCACTGCCTCGCGGTAGACCGCAGCGAGCTTGTCCGGGTCGTAGCGCTCCGTCGTCTCCAGGGAAGCGATGAGGTCGGCCAAGGCCGTGGCAGCGCCGGCCGCAGGTGTCGAGAGGAATAGCACGGCCAACAACAGTGTCAGCGCGAATCCATGGGGATGGTTAAGCCCACCGCTCGCCGAGGGCATCCCGTGCCTTTTCCCGAGGCCGAGGGGCTCGTCTAACGGAAAATCGGCGTGGGGCGCGCGCGCTTTTGCGGTTGACACCCCGCGCCATGGGGACACATGAAGGCGGTTAGTCCTGCATCGCCCAGGTCAGCTCCAGGTACAGCACCCGGCCGCGGGCGTCCCAGCGCGTCGGGTCGTAGCCGAGGATTCCGTCAAACGCCCACGGACTCGGCGACTCCCGCTTGAACAGGTTGCGTCCGCCGACGCGCAGGCGAAGCCCGTTGTCGAACCGGTAGCTAGCCGAACCATCCACCGTCGTCAGCGAAGAGGCGTCGAACGCGGGAAGCCGCTGCCCTGATCTCTCGCACTGCCCCTCTGACCCGTTGCAAAATCCCGGTCTATCGTTCGTGTAGTCGGGCGTGTAGTAGACAAAGAGGTCGGCGGCGAGGCGCTGCCACTGCCAGGTCAACTGACCGGTCAGCCGATACCGGTCACTACCGTTTTGCGTGCCCAACCGGCTTATCGGCTCGGCGCCTTCGACCACCTCGACGTATTCGTCGAGAAACCTCGAATAGGTCAGGCGGGGCGTGAACCGGCCGAAGTCCGTGTCCAAGGAGTACTGAACGGACGTCTCGACGTAGTCGCTGACCTTCGCCGCCAGGTTGACCAGCCCGCGGGTGGCACTGATGGGATATCCGTTCTCGTCACGCTGGACGACTTTCGGATTCGCCAGAACCAATTCCGGGTGGCTACCGATAAAGGAGAAAGCGTAGGCGATCTTGTCCGTGAAGTCGGTCTGCGACCAATCCACCGTCCAGCGCAGACCGGGAATCCACTCGGGCCGCCAGTCGATGCCCAGGGAGTACTTGTCCGCAAATTCGGACCTGATGTTCGGATCGTACGGCGCATCGAAAAGCGTCAGCGAGACGAATACGAAAGCATTGTCTCCTCTGTCTGGATGGAGATAGTCATTGAGCCCAATGAAAAAGTCGCGCATTCTGATGTCTTCGACATCGAATTGCTGCCACAACAAAGGCGGATGAAACGCCTCCGTCCACGCCGCCCGGATCGCCAGCGAGTCGTGGGGCTTGTATAGAAGGCCAATCCGCGGCGTGATGTCCTCTTTTTCGACGTCGAGGATGTTGACTGTGCCTTCCAAGGTGTCGTACTCCGATCCCCAGGCGTCCACCCATCCCACGCTCGGCTGCCATGCCTGATATGCGTTCGGTTCGAATCCGCCTCTTGTGCGTTCAAGGCCGCCCTGCGGCCCGGTGAACGTATGCGTGTCGCGCCGGGCCTGCAGGCTCACGTACAACTCTCGAACACCCCATCGGGCGTTCTTCTCGCCGAACAGCGGAAAGCCCAGTTCCATGAACTCCGCCCGTAGCCCGGCTTCAGGTTCCGGTACCCTGTAGGTCGACGTCCAGTAGTCGATTCTGTCTCGACCTCGGTCGGCAAACCAAGCCCAGTCGCGCCGAATCGTCCTTGTGCGGTCCTCGACACCCACGACATAGTTGACGGGTCCGCCCCAGATCTCCAGCAAACTGCCGCGCAGCACCAACTCCATCGTGGTGGTTATGGTGCGGCCTGCGGTGTCATAGATGGGCACAAGGAACGACGAGAAGTCCGCGGGTTGGGCCGAGCCGTCGCCGAACGGATTGAATGCGACATCGGGATCGGGACTCGACAGGATCCGATAGAACTCCTCCGCGGTGGGTTCATCCTGGGTTCGGTGGTACCGGGCGCGCCACGTAGTCGACTCCTGCTCGGATTCGGAGCGCGTCATGCTGATGTCCAACTCGTGGCTAGGGCCGAACCGCCAGACGGCACCGAGGTTGACGGTCTGCATGGTATGAACCGATTCGTCGGTGGCGGACGGAAACTGGCCCGTTTCCACTTCTCGAAACGGCGCATAGGTCACCGCCAAGTCGTATCCGAACGGGTTGTATGCATTGTCGGCCCCAATGATGTACCTGTCCGCAAGGGTCCGCGTCTCGACTTGGGCATCGTGTTCGGAAAGAAGCGCCTCCCCATAGAGCATCAGGGCATCGCCGAGATACTGCTCGGCGCGCACATTCAGGCCCAAACTCTCGGAAACCCACCCGTTTTGGGGTGGCACGTAGTCGAAGAGCGCAATCTCCCCCGTGAAGTCGTCCACTGTCGCCCCGACGCCGCTGTGTCCAGGCGGCAGCTGCAGGCGTGGGGCGCCGCGTTCGCATCTCGGAAAGACCAACCAGTACGTGCCAAAGAACCCCCCGGCCTGCTGACATACGATACCGGGCTGGGCAGTCGCAACGCGCCTGTCGAACTCCGGACCCAATAGATCGCGATAGTCCATGCTGGTCCAGATCTTGCGGTTGTCGACCGGCTCCGACTCGTCCCGCGACAGGTTCGCGGTCACGCTGCCGCTGTTCCACGCGTAGCCGCCGCGCACGCTCATCACCCTTCGGTCCGCGTCGGTGGCGCTCAATTCCTGGCGAACCGTCGCCTCCAGGCTGGTATAGCGCTTCTTGGTGACGAAGTTGACGACGCCGCCGATGGCGTCGGACCCGTAGATCGCGGACGCGGAACCCAAGTCGATGTCGACGCGCTCGATTGCCGACATGGGAATGTTAACGAGGTTCACGGCATTGTATTCGGAGCCGCCCCGGCCGGAGACCCGACGCCCATTGACCAGGACCAGCGAGTTCTCCGAACCGAGGGCGCGCAGGTTCACGAACGACACGCCCATTCCCGTTCCATCCCCGACGCTTACTTCTCGATCCACGTCGACGGGTGCATCGTAGTACCGGCTGCTCTGGGACGTGTTCGAGGCATAGGCCCAGGGCATCTGGCGAAACAGTTCCTCCATGGTGGAGATGCCGCGCCGCGCCATGTCCTCGGCGGTTATGCTGATGACATTGGCCGTGGGATCGCCCC
>JAPPKV010000248.1 GCA_028819775.1 Gammaproteobacteria bacterium
GAAGGGACGTGTGCCGCCGGAGGCCGATCTCGTCTGTTACTGGTTCGCGAAGGCGGGTGAGCAAGTCGGGGCCGGCAAGGTTGAGCGCGTCGGCCTGGTCGCCACCAACTCGATACGGGGTGGCGCGAACCGCCGGGCCTTGCAGGCCGCTACCGCCGGACGCCCTATCTTCGACGCCTGGTCGGATGAGCCGTGGGTAATCGACGGCGCAGCGGTGCGGGTTTCGCTGGTCTGCTTCTCCGGGCAGGGCGATCAGCACAGGCCCGAGCCGCGCCTGGATGGCCAGGCCGTAGACGAGATCCATGCCGACCTTACGGCCAAGCGCGGCGGGGCCGGGATCGACCTGACCGGGGCAAGGGGCGTACCGGCGAACGGCGGTGTCGCCTTCATGGGGGATACGAAGGGCGGGCCTTTCGACATTCCGGGAGAACTCGCGCGGGAGTGGCTGCGCCTTCCGGCCAATCCGAACGGGCGGCCCAATTCCGACGTGCTTAAACCCTGGGTCAACGGCATGGACCTGACCCGGCGTCCGGCGGGCAAGTGGATCGTCGATTTCGGTTGCGAGATGTCGGAAGCGGACGCGGGGCTCTATGAAGAACCCTTCCGGCACGTCAAGGAATGCGTCTGGCCGAGCCGACAGCGGAACCGCCGGGAATCGTATCGTCTCCACTGGTGGCGGCATGTCGAACCGAGACAGGGCGTGTGGAAGGCGCTTGACGGGCTCTCGCGCTACATCGTCACGCCGACGGTCGCCAAGCATCGGCTGTTTGACTGGCTGGAAGCGGGCGTCTGCCCCGACCACCAACTCATCGTCATCGCCCGTGACGACGATGTAACGTTCGGCATTCTGCACAGCCGGTTCCACGAAGCATGGGCGCTGAGGCTTGGCACCAGCCTCGAAGATCGCCGCGCTACACGCCGACCACCACGTTCGAGACCTTCCCCTTCCCGGACGGTCTCTCGCCGGACATCCCAGCATCCGACTACGCGGATGACCCGCGCGCTGTCGCCATCGCCGAGGCCGCGCGGCGGCTGGTGGAGCTACGCGACCGCTGGCTCAACCCGCCGGAATGGGTGGAGTGGGTGGACGAGCCGTTGCCAGGTTATCCGAAACGCCCGGTCGCACGCGACGAGGCGGCGGCGAAGGAACTCAAGGCCCGCACGCTGACGAACCTCTACAATGCCCGGCCGCAGTGGCTCGCCGATGCGCACGCGGCGCTCGACGCCGCTGTTGCCGCGGCCTACGGATGGGACGCGGGGATTTCCGAGGACGACGCCCTGTCGGAGTTGCTGGAGATGAACCTGTCAGACGACGTTGCGTCTTCGTTCCGTGCGTTGCAGACTCGGTCGTAGCGCTGAGCGGATACGATCCTCCAGGACCGTTGCGTCGTACTCGGCCTCAATCTCCAGGAACTGAATGTTGGCTTTCCGGACGGCTTCCCGCTTCACCGCATCGCGCATGAACGCTCCATTTTGGTGATGGCCGTGCCCTTGATACTCCACCGCCAGCGCTGGCAGACCAACACGGTCGATGACCAGGAAATCCAGGCGCTTGCTGTTTATGGAGCGAAACGCGAGATTGCGGGATTCTTCCGATCCTGCCCCCCGCGCCGGTGCGATAATCTCGCCCAGGCTGGTTTGGGCCATGACGCGATGGCCACCGCCGATTTCGCGAGTGATCTTCTCAAGGATCTGGAGAATGCCGTATTCGGGCTTGTTGAGAAGGCGACGCGGCTCGAAATCGACTCTGGAAATGAACTCCATTTGCGCCTTCGGATCGCCAAGGCGCGACTCATCTGATCTGAAACCTTCGGCCTGCCAATTCCCGGTGTTTCTCGGAGGCCTCCCGCGGAACCTCCGAAAGCGGGGGCGGCGCTTGGAAGCGACTCGTTGCAGCAGAACCGCTATGACGACAGCGAGCGCGATCAGCCACCACCAGGCCGACGCGTGCTCAAGAATCGTCTCCAAGACCATATCGTTCAAGCCGACCCTGTCCAATTACATCTACCTCCAACCCGGATTTCCGCCGTATGGTCACACTATCCAACCGCTTCGTGGTTCGCAAGCGCGTTTCCGTGAGGACAAGCGCGGTCAAAGGCCGTTCGAGCGGTGCGGGGTGCTTGGCGTCGAGACCCATCCCCTTCGCGGTCCGGTCCGCTGCCTTCTCGGCCGCCGCCTGCGAGGAGTCGTCGTCCAGATGGGCTGAGATGGCGACCGTTGCGAGAGGCCGGTGACCGAGGAGCTTCCCAGTAGCTCAAACGGCCGTCAGGCCGTCCGTGAGGACGGATGCACGGGTCGGTGCAGTACGACGGCCTTGAGACGGCCTTGAGACGCCCTTGACTTCGCGCTGCTCATGTCGTATGTGAAGGCCAAGTTGGAGTTCGACCAAAATAGTCAGGAGCGCGCGCGCCCCCGGTCAATGACGGGCCGGGCGGCAGCTTCGGCGGACGCCATGGCGAACATGGAAACCGTAGCGGTCAGACTGGACAGTACATTCGAGTGTTCCTCCCAGGTTGGGGACGGAAAATTCCGCTTGACATCCGAAGATAACGTTCACAATCTCTTAGGAGCCGAGCCGAGCCGAGCCGAGCCGAGCCGAGCCGAGCCGAGCCGAGCCGACTCCTTCCGTTCCACGGGGAATCTTCCCTCGAACATAGTCGGTACACGCACAACACTTTGCCGGGCCTAGCGGCTGGCGATGGTGGTTCGGCAAGAACGCCGCTCGATTGCGTCGCGAGGTCGCCTACTTCCTTCTTCTCTTCAAAAAAATTGTCTGCTTGTGTGGAGCCGTTGACGGCCCAGATCCGTCACGACTCCGTCACTTTCAAGTCAGTTGCAGGATTCGTGGGTTCATTTGTGGAGGAGTTCAGCAATGCAACGTACTGCTATCTATCGGAAATGTAGTTTCCTCGCGTTTTTGGCGATCTTGGCGGGTTGCAGCGGTGGGGGAAGCGACGGCGGGTCCACATCAAGAGACACGATTCGGCCACCCATGGTTGCCGGAACAGAGTTTGCCGACTTGAATCCCACTAACGCGGGCTACGCGGCGATTGCCGTCAGCCGAGCCGCTGACGCCAGACCTCGTTCAGGCAGCGTCACGCAATCGTCAAATGTGAACAATGGCATCACGGTGGATCGCGTAACGGTAACGGCCGAGCATGGGTCCGGGAGAAACAGCTACTCTATCCGGAACGGAACTTCGTGGTCTGTCGGAACGAGCGACGGCAATCCTGTGGATATCGATGCGACCGCTCCATTCGATGGTCAGGAACT
>JAPPKV010000191.1 GCA_028819775.1 Gammaproteobacteria bacterium
ACGCCATATGCGAGTGCCAATCTCCGCCGAGAGGGTCGTCCGTGCCCATGCCGCAGTTCGAATCAATGCTGCACATGCGGTCGATGAGTTCCCTGAAGTCCTTGGGGGGAGGCTCGGGAACGTGGGTGTCGGCCAAGGCCTGGCCTAGGCCTTTGAAGTGTGCGATGGCGGCACGTTGTCGGTCGGTCATGGCGCTCATGGGCGCAGTATATCGCCGCCAAAGTGCCGGTGAATGATTTGCGCATCGCCGACGACGCGGCGGGTGTCGCCGATGCGCTGGGTGAAGCCCCTGCCGTCGAAGTACTCGAGAACCTCGATGACGACGTTGCGGCCGACGCCCGAGGCGTCGCGGAACTGACGAACGGTGAACGGTGCCCGTGCGTTGAGCTTGCTGGCGAGCTCGCCTAGTTCGAGGAGCCGGTCCGGTAGAAAGTACCGGGTGTCGCTGACCCTAACAGCGAGGTTGAACGCGGTCAGTGCGCGCATCTCGCGCTCGAATTCGGGGAAGGGTCGGTGGAAACGCTTCGCGAGGTCACCGAGACTCGGGGGTTGGACGGAGTCGAGTAGGGACCGGACATCCTCGAAGAGGCGCGCGACGTTGGCGGGAATCGCTGCTTGGTGCTTGGTGTCGGCGTAGCGACCGCTCTCGACGCGGAGCGACCCGCGCTCAACGAGCCATGCTAGGGCCAAGCGTCCGGTGTGACGTTCGGCGGCGTCTCCTGTGCAGATCTCCTCGGCGGTGAGTCCCGGGCTGTCCGGGTGGCGGCGGTGGTGATCGGCGAGTTTCTCGCTGATCGCGCTGCTCGTCGCGCTGAGCAGATCCGTGTGGAGCAGGTGTCCCTCGATGACGGCGAGGTTCAGTTGTTTGATGACTTCGTCCAGTCGTCGAGGTGCCAGGTTCCAGTGACGCGCGAACGCGGTTGCCCGCAACGGTTCGCGTTGGCTCAAGGCGGCCAGCGTCGCAATCGGATCTTCGGGCTCTGCCGCAGCAATCCGTTTCCGGCGATCGGGGGAGCGTCGGCGGCTCGCTGGTACGACGAGGTCGACAACCAGGCCGCCGCCGAGCGTGCAGCCGAGATCGTGGTCGCGGACGACGATTCGATCTCCGACCTTGACGTGCAGCGGTTCCTCGCAAGCTAGATCCACGATGGCGGTAGCGCCGGGTTCGATTGGAGTGCCTTCGATGAGCAGGATCCGGCCTTGGGTGTGGCTCGTGGCGTGGTAGATATGCAACGGGACGTTGTGCTTGACCCGGCGGGGGAAGTCCTCCAGCACGGCGAGGCGCACCGCGAACCGGGGTACGGGCTGGCGCATTGCGGGGTCGAGAAGCCAATCGCCCCGGCGGACGTCGTCGACACCGGTGCCTGCGATATTGACCGCTGCACGGTCGCCGACTTCGGCCGTGGTCGACGGTTCGTCCTGAACGTGGAGACCGCGGATCCGCAGCGGATCGCCGGTGGATGCCAGCAGGAGGCGGTCGTCGAGTTTGGCCGAGCCCGAGACCACGGTGCCGGTCACGACCACGCCGCTGCCGCGGACGGTGAAGGCGCGGTCGATGGGAAGCCGGAACGGTCGGTCATCGGGTTCGACATGCGATGCCGTGGCCGCCCGTTCGAGGTGGGCGCGGAGATCCTCGACGCCGGCTTCGGTCTCGCACGACAGGGCGACGATCTGCGCGTCGGCGAGGAAGGTGCCGGCGGTCAGGGCGCGGATCTGATTGCGAACTTCGTCGGCGCGTTGCGGCGAGACACGGTCGATCTTGGTGAGCGCCACGACCCCGCTCCGGAGGCCAAGCAGACGCAGGATCGCCAGATGCTCGCGGGACTGTGGCATGACCCCGTCGTCGGCGGCGACAACGAGCAGGGCGTATTGGCGGCCGGCGATGCCGGCAACCATGTTGTGCACGAACCGGTGGTGTCCGGGCACGTCGACGAAGCCCACCCTTCGGCCACCGAGGTCGGTGTAGGCAAACCCCAGGTCGATGGTCAGTCCCCGGCGCTTCTCCTCCGCCAAACGGTCGGTGTCGACGCCGGTCAAGGCGCGCACGATGGAGGTTTTGCCGTGGTCCACGTGCCCGGCAAGCGTGACGATCAAACTAGGTCCTTCAGGACGGCAAGCAGTTCGTCGAGCGGCGCCGCGCCGCGCATGTCGAGAACGAGCTTGCCGCCGGCGATGCGGCCCACCACGGCGGGGTTCAATTGCCGGAGCGCGCGCTCAAATGCCAGGAGTCGTTTGGAGGTATCGAAAGCAACGGTCACCGCGCGACTCTCGAGGGCTTCGCCGGGTAGGGCGCCGCTGCCGAGTTCCGATTGGCAGACCCCCACCGCGACCTGGGCGTCGGCGACTTGGGCAAGCGCCTCAGCGACCGACCGAGCGCGGTGCTCGAGTTCTTCGATGGGCAAGGCAATCATCCCGAGCAGCGGAATCTGCTGGAGTGCGGTTGCATCGTCTTCGTAGGTCTTGAGCGTGGCATCGAGCAGCACGAGGGCGACCTTGTCCAGTCGCAGGGCGCGTTTCATCGGGTTGGCGTTCAGCGCGTCGACGAGGTCCCGCTTGCCCACGATGATGCCGGCCTGTGCGCCGCCGAGTAGCTTGTCGCCGGAGAAGGTGACGAGGTCGGCGCCCGCGTTGAGGAGATCACCGGGCAGCGGTTCCCTCGGCAGGCCGAACCGGGAAAGATCCACGAGAGCACCACTGCCCGCGTCAACGCACAAGGGCAGGTCGTAGCGATGGGCGATCTTGGCGGCGTCGCGGACGGCCACCTCGCTCGAAAAACCCTCGACCCGGTAGTTGCTCGGGTGAACCTTCAGCAACAAGGCGGTGTCGGCGCCGATCGCATTCTCGTAGTCCCTGGCGTGGGTGCGGTTCGTCGTGCCGACTTCCTTCAGCCGACAGCCTGCGCGTTCCATGATTTCCGGGAGCCGAAAGCTGCCGCCGATCTCGATCAGTTCGCCCCGGGAGACCGGCACGTCGCGGTCCCTGGCCAACGTGTTGAGAACGAGCATCACGGCGGCGGCGTTGTTGTTCACGACCGTGGCGGCTTCGGCCCCCGTCAAGAGCCGCAGTCGATGCGCGACGATCCCTTCGCGGTCGCCGCGTTTACCGGCATCGAGGTCGTATTCGAGGGCCAGCGGCCGCGTCGCGGCATCGAGGGCATGGGCGGTCAACTCGGGCGCGAGAGGGCTGCGACCGAGATTGGTGTGGACCAGCGTGCCGGTGAGGTTGAACACCGGTTCGTATCCCCGGCCCACGTGACGGCGCAGCCA
>JAPPKV010000012.1 GCA_028819775.1 Gammaproteobacteria bacterium
GTGAGTGCCATCAGCGGCATCGCGAGATGCCAGAAGTAGTCCCCCACCTTGCCGACGAGCGACAGTTCGTCGAAGTTCTCCGAGGTCAGTCCACGCAGCGGAAAGATGTCGAAGTAGTGGCCGCCCGCGAACAGGATGATCAACAGGATCGCGAGGATGAAGCCGGGGATCGCGTAGCCGACGAAAATCACCGTGCTGGTCCAGAAGTCGAACGGCGTGCCGTCTCGTACGGCTTTGCCGACACCGAGCGGGATCGATATGCCGTATATGATCAGCAGCGACCACAGGCCGAGGGAGATCGACACCGGCATGCGCTCGACGACCAGGTCGATCACCGGGCGATCCTGGAAATAGCTCTCGCCGAAGTCGAACCGCACGTAGTTCCAGACCATGGTGAAGAAGCGCACGTGGACCGGCTTGTCGAAGCCGAACTGCTCTTCGAGATCCGCGACGAGTTCCGGGTCCAGTCCGTAGGTCCCAAGGGTCTCGCTGCCGGTCAGGGTTTGGTCCGTCGCCTGCGAACTGACGCCGGTATCGCCGCCCCCGCCGCTGAAGTTCGAGGTCGTGGACAGGTTGCCCACAGTCGCCTTGGCGATGATCTGCTCGATGGGGCCGCCGGGCGCGAATTGGGCGATGGCGAAGGTGAGCAGCAGGATGCCGAACAGCGTCGGCAGGATCAGCGTCAGCCTGCGCAGGATGTAACGGCCCATCTACCTCCCCAAGATGTCGGCAACTTGCCGCACGGATACGCGTCGGTACTCCGTTGAGTAGCCGCATCCGGCGAGACCCCTCTCCTTGCGGTCAGCGGCAAGCTGCCGATGCTACCGAAGATGAACGCGGCTGTGGTAGTGCTGGTTGCTGGGGTTTACGACGAATCCGTGGTCGTAGGGCGACCCCAACGCGCCGTCAGGCGCGCGGTCGCCCGCGCCGACCTATCGGGGCCGTTCGTTGCAAGGACACGGGCGAGGGCGCGATAGCCTCGCCCCCACGATCAGGTTTACCAAGGACTTATCGTGCGCCCAGTTTGGCTGGTTTGCCTGGGTACCCACGGGACTCCGTGGATTTCGGCTCAGGTTGGATGAGGACCGAGCCTGTGGTCTTTTGAACGGTACATCGCCAACCTTGGCGAAGAGGGTCCGGCGCCGCACTCCCGCCGAGATAGGGCTACCCGCTCCCGTAGCCTATGAACTCTACTACGGCGCGTACAAGAGCGAACGAACGAAGCGAAATGTGGCCTTGCTCGATCAAATGGGGTTCGAACTGGTTCCCTTTGACGGTGGGGATGCACGCATGGCCGGCGAGATACGCGCGCGACTTGAAACCTTGGGGCAACCCATCGGCCCCTATGATCTCTTGATCGCCGGGCAGGCGTGTTCGCGCGGGTTGGTCTTGGTGACCGCAAACACCCGGGAGTTCCAACGCGTCGAAGACCTTCGTTGCGAGGACTGGTCAGTGGACTGACCGATGCGACATGGCCGCCATGTGCCGTCGAGCGCAGGTAGAATCGAGCAGGTTGTTCGGGAGGGCACCATGAAACCGATTTCGGCAGACTCGCACATGGTGGAGGGCCGCGACGTGTTCACGGGCCTCGCGGACCGTTTCGGCGACCAGGCGCCGCGGATCATGGACGTCGGCGATCAGGTCGATGCCATCGTCATCCCGGCCAACGGCATGCGCGGCGTCAGCGTGGCGCGCATGGGCATGGCCGCCACCCGACTGGCGCGCAACGAGCCGCTCAACCGCCGGCCCGGCCACAAGCCGGATGTCGCGCACATGCAGGATCCGGAACTCCTCGCGCTGTTCAACAAAGGCTACGCGGGCATGCGCAAGGGCCTCGTGGACGGCGCGCACCGCTACGAGGATCAGGACGTGGACGGGCTGGCCGCGGAGTTCCTCTATCCCGGCTTCTTCGGGATGTTCGGCTTAAGGAACACGCCGCTGCTCGTCGCGCTGCAGAAGAACTACAACGACTGGCTGCACGACTATTCGACGGCCTCCGACGGTCGTCTCTTCGGATTGGCGGCCATCCCGGTGCAGGACACCGAAGCCGCCGTCGAGGAGATCGATCGCGTTATCGCGATGGGATTCAAGGGCGGGTGCATCCCCTGCACTTCCCCCGCCGACCGGCCGTACTTCGACGAAGCCTACGAGCCGGTCTGGTCCCGGGCCGAGGAGGCCGGCTTTCCCCTTTCCATGCATGTCGGGACGAACGCGTATGTCCCCAGGGAGCAGCGCCGTAGGCCGGTACGTTCTGACGCCATCGCGGACTACGCGGCGTCCCAGGGCACCGTGCAACGCACCATCGTCGAGTTCATGTGCCGCGGGGTCTGCGAACGCCATCCGAACCTCAAGATCGTCGTCGCCGAGTTCAATGCCGGCTGGATTGCCCACTGGCTGGACCGGGTCGACCAGGGCCTGCAACGCGAACGCCGCAACATCGCCGAACCCTTCACCGGCACGCCGCCCCACGAGGTATGGAGACGCCAGTTCTACGCGACCATCGAGGACGACCGCCCGGCACTGGCCACGCGGCATTTGATCGGCGTCGACAACCTCATGTGGGGCTCGGACTATCCTCACACGGACTCGACCTGGCCCTGTTCGAACGACGTACTCGACGAGTTGTTCGAGGGAATTCCGGACGTGGATCGCGCGAAGATCACGATGGACAACGTGAAGGCGTTGTACGGGGTTTGACCGGATAGTGCCGCGTTGGGAAGGGGGCTCCCGAGCAGGAGGCAGGCATTACCGTCGCACTGCCGATCAGGATGGAAGGGAACCCCAACATGACGAGCATCTTTCCAAAAATCGACCCCGGCTTGATGCCGGTAAACTGGGCACCGTTGGTGGTCAAGCCCTTTCCCTATGGGCCGGAGGCCTTTGTGGCGGCAATCGCTGCCCACGCGCAGTCGGGAGAGATGGGCTGTCGCTCGTTGCTCAGCCCTGCTCGAATCGGCGCACTGTTTGGGGATCGAGCCAGCCTGCTCGGCGCGGTCGTCGATGGGAGCTTGGCTAGTCTCCGGCGTCATCTCCGAACCCGCCGCGAGTTTGATGGATGGTCGAGTCCGTTCGAGGGTGTCGACTTGGGCGAGCCTACACTGACGTACGTGCTTAGTTTCACCGACGTCTATGCGATGGCCGGGAAGACATGCTCCATTTTCGGCGACGCACCATGGTTGCCCGGCTGCCTCGCAGCATATTCCAATAAGAAAGTGAGCCTATCCGCGCGGCTTTCGTGGCGGGGA
>JAPPKV010000189.1 GCA_028819775.1 Gammaproteobacteria bacterium
ACGATTCGGTGTCCTTTCGTGCTCGCAACGTTCGTTGCCGCCTCGCGACGCGGGGTACCATGGGCGTTCGCTTTGGCCATGAAGGACGATTGCCGTGACCCGGCTCGCGTTTGACACCGCCACCGACATCGCCGAACGCATTCGCCGCCGCGAACTCGGGTCGCTCGAGGCGACCGACTACTTCATCGAACGCATCGAACGACTCGACGGCGAGGTGAACGCCGTTGCCGTGCGCGACTTCGACCGCGCCCGGGAAGCCGCCCGTGCAGCGGATCGGGGCGCACAAACCGCCGGGCCGCTGCACGGCGTGCCGATGACGGTCAAGGAGGGCTACCACCTCGCGGGCCTGCCGACCACGTTCGGCTACCCGGAACTCAAGGACAACACGCCGGACTGGGATTCGGATTGCGTGGCCCGCCACAAGGCGGCAGGCGCCATCGTGCTGGGCAAGACCAACATGGCCTACGCCGGCGCGGACTTCCAGACCTACAACGAGGTCTACGGCACGACGAACAACCCATGGGATCTCAAGCGGATTCCGGGCGGTTCGTCCGGCGGTTCGTCGGCGGCGTTGGCGGCCGGTCTGACCCCGTTGGAGGCCGGCTCGGACATCGGCGGGTCGATCCGGAATCCGGCGCACTTCTGCGGGGTCTATGGACACAAGCCGACCTTCGGCATCGTATCCCAGACGGGGCACTCGACGATGCTCACGCCGGGTCCCGCGACGGATCTCGTGGTCTGCGGACCCATGGCGCGTTCGGCGGAGGACTTGGCGCTGTCCCTCGGCATCGTGGCCGGTCCGGCAAGTCTGGACGCGCCCGGTTGGCGTCTTGACCTGCCGCGGTCCACCAAGCCGGGTTTGTCGGACTACCGGGTTGCGGTCTGGGCGGACGACGACAACAACCCGGTGGATCGCGAGATTGCCGAACGCGCCGCTGCCATTGGCGAGACGCTGGCGAGGCTTGGCGCACAGGTTTCGGATACTGCCCGTCCGGCCATCGATGCCCGCCGGGGCTACGAGACCTACCTCGAACTCCTGCACTCTGTGATGGCGGCCGGCGTGGGACCGGAGAAATACGAGAAAAACCAACGCTACGCGGCCGAGACGGATCCGGCGGATCGGTCCGATCGGGCGATCATGTCCCGCGCCATGGTGTTGAGCCACGCCGGCTGGCTGGGTGCGAACGGCCGTCGCGAACGCCTGCGCTACGCATGGCGGGATTTCTTCGAGGATTGGGACATCCTGATCTGCCCGCAGATGGCGACGACCGCGTTTCCCCACGACCACTCCCCGATGCAAACCCGCACGGTCACGGTCAACGGCTCGCCGCAACCCTACTTCCAGCAGTTGTTCTGGTCCGGCCTCGTTACCGGCCCCTACCTGCCGAGCACGGTGTTTCCGGCCGGCTTGTCCAGCGATGGCCTGCCCATCGGTCTGCAGGCGGTTGGGGCCGCCTACCACGACCGCGTGACGATCGAATTCACCCGCCTGCTGGCACAGGAAATCGGTGGCTTCCAAGCGCCGCCCGGATACTGAACCGGCTCTCGCCGGCGTGCCCGCGCCGATCCCGACACGGGACGAGATGCTGGCGAGAGTGGCGCGTATCGCGCCGATTCTGGACCGCACGGCCGGCGAGTCCGAACGTAAGCGGACGCTTTGCACGGAAGCGCTCACCGCCTTGCACGCGACCGGTCTGTTCGGCCTGTGGGCACCGACGGAGGTGGGCGGCTACGACGCGGACCTCGTCACCCAGGTGGACGTGCTCATCGAGGTGGCCCGAGCGGACATGTCGGCTTGCTGGACGATGATGATCGGCACGACGGTGACCGGTGTGATGGCTGCTGGATTGCCCGACGAGGGTTTGCACGAGGTCTTCTCGGGAGAACGGCTGCCCATCGCCGCCGGGTCGCTGAAGCCGTCCGGTCGCGCCGAGCCGGTGACGGGGGGTTACCGCGTATCCGGCAAGTGGGGTTTCGGAAGCGGCATTCACCATGCCAGTTGGATCGTGGCCAACTGCCTGTTGACCCTGGACGGCGAGCCTAGGCAGCCCGCCGAGGGGATCTCGCTGGCGGTTCCCATTGCGGAAGTCGACGTCGAGGATGATTGGCGCGTGGCCGGCCTTTGCGGCACCGGTAGCAGCAGCTACTCGGTGACCGACGTGTTCGTGCCCCAGCGGCGCGCCATCCAGGCGCCAAGGAAGCGGGGCAGTTTCCAGAATGCGAACCCGGGCCCACGCCTGCCTATCGAACATGCCGCGGTATCCCTCGGGGGTGCCCGCCGTGCCCTCGACGAAGTCGTTCGCCTGGCCGGGTCCAAGCGTCGGTTGATGGACCCGGCGACCCTCGCGCACAAGGAGTCGTTCCAGTTGGAGCTCGGTGCGCTGGAGGCGCGTTGGCGGACATGCGTCGCGGGCGTTCGCGAGAGCGCCGGCGAGCTATGGCAGGCCATCGAAGCCGCGCGGCCCATCGAGGGTCCGGCGACGAGGCTCAAGGCCACCTGCGCGCATGCCGTCGAGGAAAGCCTCGCGATCGGCGGGCGGGCGTTCCGGCAGGCGGGGGCATCGGCTGTACACGAAACTGACGTGCTGCAACGGGTCTACCGGGATCTCGCCGTCGCCGCCCAGCATGCCATGGTCTCGGACGCCGCCTACGCCGAGTTCGGCAAGTGGTTGCTGGCGAAAGGCGGTGTCCCGTAGGGGCCGCCCGTGTGGCGGCCCGTGCCGGTTGCCCGTATGGCGGGCGACGACGAGGATCAATCCGAGGGTGTAGGGGACGCGCTTGTCCGTCCCGTGCCACGTTCGCGGGCGACGGCGTGCCCTGGCGGGCACGATAGCATCGCCCCTAGGCCTCTTTGCCCAAACTTTGCTCAACTGTGAAGATGGCGCGCCTCAAGAACGCGAGCGCCGGTCCAACGCGTCCCGCAACCGGTCCCCGAGCACGTTGAGCGCGAACAGCGTCACGGCGAGCATTGTCGCCGGGAACGCGAGTTGCCACGGCGAGGAGCGCATCTCCCGCGCACCGTCGGCGATCAGGACGCCCCAACTCGTCTGCGGTTCCTGCACGCCAAGCGCGAGAAAGCTCAAGAAGCTCTCGGCGATGATCACGCCGGGCACTGTTAGCGTCGCGTAGACCAACGCCGGCCCGATGATGTTTGGCACGATATGGCGTCGCAGGATGCCGGGGGTGCCGACGCCCATGGCGCGAGCGGCTTCCACGTAGGCTTCGT
>JAPPKV010000513.1 GCA_028819775.1 Gammaproteobacteria bacterium
GGGCGGTGGGGGCTGGGGCCAGACGGCGAGTGCGCGCCCTGGCGGGCGCGGGCGAGCCATCTGGCGGCGTTGTCCCGTCCCGCGGAACTGTCACAGCACGGGCGACCGCGCGCCCTCCGGGCGCGTTAGGGTCGCCCCTACGTGAGCCGGCTCAAGCTCCACATGGCGTAGATCCGAGTGTTGCTCAGTTCGCCGTTCGTGGCCCGTTCGTGTGCCTTGAGCGTCGCTTCCAACGCGAAACCGAGTCGTTCCGGAATCGCGTAGCTGCGGGCGTTCAGTTCGTCGACCCGGATCTCGACCCGTTCTGCCGCCAGCGAACGAAAGGCCAATTCGGTAAGTGCGCGCGTCGCCTCGGTAGCGTAGCCGTTGCCGACGGCGCCGGTGCGCAGCCAGTAGCCGATCTCGAACCGCGGGACCGCCCAGTCCCGCGCCTTTAGGCTGCAACAACCGACGATGCGCCGCCGTCCCTTGGTGACGATCAGAACGCTGTAGTCGTCCCCATCCTTCGCGTTTTTGGTGGCGACCTCGCAGAACGACCGCGCCTTGCCGAGATCGTAGGGCTCAACCGCCCAAGGCATCCACTGCCGCAATTCGGGCAGCGATTCGTTGACGGCCTTGTAGAACTTCCGTGCGTCCCGGGGAACCGGCAGACGCAGCAGGAGACGCTCCGTCTCGACCTTCTTCGGATAACGCACCATCGGACCCTAGTCGAGCGGTTCTCCGTAGATATCGACCTCGTCGTAGCGCAGCCAGGTCGGGTCGTAGTCCGGGTCGCGGTCGAATCCCTGTGGAATGCCCCAATCGGGCTTCACGTCCAAGTCGTAGTCCGCCGGCAGGTCGCCCGAGGTGCGTTTCGACAACTCGTCGTGCAGCGGCATGAGGACGCGGGAAAGCTCCGGCGGCATGGGGCCCTTTCCCGAGGGCGAGGTCTGCCCCACCGGGTGCTTGCCGGTTTCCTTGTCCCGGCGGAACGCCATCTTCGAGTATTCGCCCTGTTCCTTCTTGTCAGCATCCGTCATGGCGGCATTCACGGTCCTTCCAACCGGGACCACCGGCGTGTAGACGCCTTTCGTCAGGGCATCGGCGGGCTGGAGTGCGTCCGGCAGCGGACCGGCCCCGACCGTCACTTCGCCGTGATCGCAGCGAATCCAGAAACCCCCGTGGGCCCCGTCGGGGAACGCGTAGCGGGGGGTATCGGTGAACTCCTCGGCGAAGGTGTAGACGACATTCTTGAGACCGTCCGCGTATTTCTCGGAAACCGCCCGGGTGGTCACGATATGCCGCGCGACACTCACCCATTCGGGGGTCATCCACACGAAACGGGGCATCGTGCGAGGCGCCATGGCGTCGTGCAGCGAACGCAGTACCGCGCCGAGCACGGGGTGCGCAGGGAAGCCGCCATGGAATTCCCACCGCGAGAGCTTCTGAAGTCGCGCCTGGGCCGCGGCGACGAGATCTGGATCCTTGCCGCGGAAACTGACCCGGGCGAGGTTGCTCATGACCGAGTGATCGCCCTCGATCTTCAAATCGCAGGCTTCGAGGCAGAGTTCGCCGACGTGCGCGGATACCTTGGCCCCGTCGAAATGGGCGTGCCAGGCGAGCGATGGGCCGGTATGCAGATAGGCTGGTGCATTGTGCGCCACTTCGCACAGCGAGAACCGACCGAGGTCGGCCAGACCGTCGGCATGCCGGTCGGCCGCTGCCGCGAGAGCCTCGCCTGCGGCCGCCACCCATTCCGGGGAGGCGAAGGTCAAGTCCCCGATACCATCCGCCATGGCAGCCAGAACCACCGAGTGATGGCCCGCACGCATAGACGCTCCCTTTGATCTTGTGGTCGGAACCGCTAATCCTACACGGGCAGGTAGTGGTCAACGAGCAGCATGACGCATAGCAGCGCGAGATAGACGATCGAGTACTTGAAGGTCGCGATCGGCGCACGTTCCACACCGCCTCGCAGCAAGACGACAGCGCACGCAAGGAAGCCCGCTCCGAGGACCAGCGCACCCGTCAGGTAGACAAGGCCGCTCATGCCAATGGCAAAAGGCGCGACGCTCACCAGGCAAAGGACGATCGTGTAGTAGAGGATCTGCCGCCGGGTGTAGGCGTCGCCATGTGTGATCGGCAGCATGGGGACATCCACCTTCTCGTAGTCGCGGCGCCGGTCGATCGCAAGGGCCCAGAAATGAGGTGGCGTCCACACGAAAATGATGAGCAGCAGGATGAGACCGCCCCATTCGATGGAGTTGGTCACCGCGGTCCACCCGAACAGCGGTGGCGCGGCACCGAACACGCCGCCGATGACGATGTTCTGGGGCGTCGCGCGTTTCAGGTAGAGGGTGTAGAGCAGCCCGTAGCCGATCCACGACACGAGGTTCAATCCGGCCGTAAGGGGGTTGACCCAGATGACGAGCACCGCCAGCCCGGCGATCCCGAGTACCGCGGCAAACACGATCCCGGCTGTCGGACTGACGCGGCCCTTCGGAATCGGCCGGTTCCGGGTACGCGCCATGCGGGCGTCGATCCGGGCATCGGCGATGTGGTTCACGGCCGCGGCGGAACCCGCCACCAGCGCGATGCCACCGAGACCAGCCAACACGATGGTCAGCGGCGGCATGTCCGGCGTCGCGAGCAGCATCCCCACCAAGGCGCACAGCAACATGAGCAGCACGACACGGGGCTTGGTCAATTCCAGGTAGTCGCGCCAAGTCGCCGCGCCGACCACGGCTTCGCTCACCCCCAAACTCCGGTGCCAGCGACCGCGGTGGCCTGCGATGCGATAAGCTGTCGCGTCATCGACAGCCCGATCAACCAGGAGACCAAGGCATGGCGGAGTACGTACCGACTCCCGTCAAATGGGTTCGCGACCAGATCGAACTCTACGAGGGCAGTGGCGGCACGCAAGGCACCGAACTCGGCGGCCGTCCCGTCATCATCGTCACCCACCAAGGCAACAAGACCGGCGCGATCCGCAAGACCGCGTTGATGCGGGTAGAGGATGCCGGCAGCTACGTGTTGGTCGGCTCGATGGGTGGCGCCCCGAAGAATCCGGTGTGGGTCTACAACCTGCGCGCCCATGCCGATGTCGAGATCCGCGACAAGACGGAGGTCCACCGCATGCGGGTCCGGGAAGTGGAGGATCCCGACGAACGGGCGCGGGTCTGGGCACTGGCCGTCGAAGCCTTCCCGCCCTACGAGGACTACAAGAACAAGACCACGCGGAC
>JAPPKV010000055.1 GCA_028819775.1 Gammaproteobacteria bacterium
CGCCGGTCAGGCTTCCGCCTTGCACCAGGTAGGCGTCCAGATCGCCGTCGCCGTCCACATCCGCAAGCGCAACCCCGCCGCCCATGATTTCGGGGGTCCAAAACCGGCCTTGGGCACCGGAGACGTGCCCGAAGACGAGGCCCCGCGCGGCCGCCTCGTCGTCAAACCAAGCCGAGTCGCCTTCCGGCGTATTCGAACACCCGAACATCAGCGAAGCCGCCGAGGCGGCTATCGCGAAATGACTGTGGGCATCCAGGGTAGGTCGGCTCGACCACCGACGGATTGTTCCACGACCGCGTCGAGCTCGGCGCGCAAACGTCCATCGACCGGCGGCGCGAAGCGCGCTGCCTCCGCAATCACCGACCGCGACACGAAGCGCCGCTGCGGCTGCACTCCGCGCAGCACGGCCACCTGCACCCCGTTTGCGGTGACGACCACCACCTCGTTGCCCGCCTTCACCTCGCGGAGTATCGCGCCCGCGTCGTGGCGGAGTTCCCGCTCGGTGATAGTCCTGCTCACAGCCCAACCGACCGGACGCGCGAAACGTACAGTTCGGGGACAGGGTAGTTTCCGATGAGTCCATCCCCACGCAGCTTGCGCCGCAGTTTCCCAATACTCTCGAGTTCTCGACACGCCTGGTTGATGGGCTGTTGCTTCGAGGCCCCCCCATCTAGCGCATCTGCAATTTCCCTGTCGGTCTTTCCTGGATGACGAATGGCAAAAAAGACGATGCGTTCCTTCCGAGTCAACTCGTCCGCGACCTTGAGGATCTTGCCACGCCCCAAAGGGCTTGCCCCACCCAATAGTTCGAACTCGACCCCGGACAGCTTTCCGGTCTCGTCTGGCTTTGCCAACAACTCAAGCCGAACGTAGTCGCTGGCACGACCGCCTTGAGACTGGAGCAGTAAGCTCGCGGAGCCTAGGTCGCTACGCTCCGGAAAGCGGGCTACGCTGCTGAACGGCACGCCACGTTTCATCACGGCGCCGGTCGGGGCTTCCATCGCCGTGAACGTACCGAGTGCCGCATGCGCGCCCGGACTCCTCATTGCAAGTACTCCTTTGCTTCGACAATCCGCACGTCTGCCAGATCGCACCCGAGAATATAGGTCGCCTCGCCAATGCCATCAATCGTGCCCGGCGGAGGACACGCATGGGCAATGACGTCCGAAGGGACATCCAATACAACGACGCGTCCGGGAAACTCAGAGTCCAACAAACGACCCCATGTCCACGCATCAAATAAGTCGCGGGCGACCCACTTGCCGTCCCCGCAGCTATTGGCGACGGACCTTAGCCGGTCCACTTGGAGTATGTCCGACCATTCAGGCATTTCGACGTACCTGTACCAGCGCACGGAACTGCTCCAGTTGGTCAAACGGGCGCAAAGATGGCGAAACTACCACGACCTGCTGCGTTCGAATGCACCGCGTCACTTTTCTCTCAATCACAACATCACCGCAATATCACAGCCCCGACGCCTCCAGCCGATCCAACCAAGCGCGGGCGCTGCGGGCATCCTGGGCCTGCGTACCAAGCGCATCGGCCTTGGCCAAGGCCTCGCGCGCGTCGTCGAAGCGGCGCAGTTCGCCGTAGCTCCGGGCCATGTGGATGTACGCCTTGGTGAATGCCGGGTCCACCTCGATGGCCTGCCCGAAGCGCTCGATCGCCGGTTGCCAGCGTCCGAAGTTGCTCTCGATCACTCCCGCGAAGTAGAACACCTCCGGGTCCCGTGCATCGTGACGGGCCGCCGTATCCAGCGCCGCGAGCGCTTCCTCGTAGCGGCCCATGCGCATCAGCACGACGCCCTTGCGTTCGTGGGCGACGCTGAACGTGGGGTGGACCTCGATGGCCCGATCGAGAAAGTCGAGGGCTCTCCCGGTGTCGCCGAGATCGTCGTAGGCGCCCGCGAGGTTGAGGTGCAGCGGGTAGTACTCCGGCGCTAGTCCCACAGCCAGCTCCAATACAGCCACGGATTTGTCGGCATCCCCGGTTTGGGAGTAGGCGACGGCGAGTAGGTTCAGGAGCGTCGCGTGCGCCGGGAAGTCGATGACCAGTTCCTCGAGAATCGGCAGGGCTTCGGCGGCGTCCCCCGACGCGACCAGCGATTCGGCCTGGAGCATGCGTCCGCCAAAGCCAGCGATGAACGCCGTCCTACGGTCGAGCACCGGATCTACCCAGGTGAGTTGCCGGGCTTCCCGGCCCTTGCTGAGGGCAAGACGTGCCTCGTCGAGGCGTCCGAGATCACGAAGGGCTCGGCCAAGCAGGCGGAACACCAGTGGGTGATCGAGTGTCTCGGACAGCGGCTCGAGCAATTCAAGGGCCGCCGGGGTGTCACCTCGACGGAGATGAACGCGTGACTGGCCGACAACGGCCGGGGCGCCGGCCCCTAGATCATCGGCCCTCGAGAACGAGGTTTCCGCTTCCTCGACCCGGTCCACGTCGAGCAGCCAATAGCCGCGCCAGAGCCACGCCGGCGCGTAGTCCGGATCGATCTGGAGAGCCCGGTCCACCCGTTCCAGGGCTTCATCGAAACGTGCCTGCTGCTGCAGGAGGATGGCCTGCAGGTAGGGCCATTCGAAGGCACCGCCGTCGAGCGCCTCGGCCTGGGCGTAGCTTTCGAGCGCCGCGGTGTCGTAGCCGTTGGCTTCGTAGGCGAGGCCGAGAGTGCCGCGGTGGCTACCCGAATCCGGATTCGCCCGGGCCGCTTCGATGTGTTCCCGCAACACCGCCACCACGTTGGCGTCGGTTGAATCGAGCCCGACCGCGATAGGATCGGCAACGGTGAATTCCCGATTGCTCGGTCCATCGCGATTGCCACCGTCCCCGCATCCCGCCAAGAACGCGACGACGAGTATCGAGAGCATACACGCGCCGAAGCGAACCGTAGGGGACGGGCTTGTCCCGTCCCGTTCCGGAAACAGACGCAATACGCGGCGCGGGCGGGGGCGCGCCCTCGCGGGCGCGATAGCCCCGCTCCTACGGGTTCCTGACAACACCGCCATTGCCGGAAGCAGACGCAAGGCCCGGCGCGGGCGGGGACAAGCCCCGCCCCTACGCACCGCCATTGGAGGCCTGGTCGCACCATTCCCGCAGCGCCTGGCGGTCTTCGGCCCATAGGTCGGTGCGGTGGTAGTCCTTGAACGGCGGGGGCATGTTGAGATCACCCAAGGGCATCGTGAAGCGGTTGTCGCAGGCCGGACGGTGGCAGGTCGTGCAGA
>JAPPKV010000034.1 GCA_028819775.1 Gammaproteobacteria bacterium
CCGCGGCCGAGCCCGAGCAGACGATCAACCTGGACCTGACGCTCGGGTACTGAGCCGCGGTGGCGACCGGGGGAAGCTTCGCGATCACGGAAACGCCGTCGGGCTTGCCCTGACCGACCGCCGATCGCGCGTCATCTTCCATGAGTCAATGGCTCGCCCTTCCTCGCGTCTTGCCCGGCTCGTCCACTCGTCAACCGGGAGGACTTCGGGAGCGACGACACGAATTCATGCTCTCGCCGGCAGCCGGCGGTCGAGGATGTCGGCGCGGCCGCGCAGCATTCGCCTCCGACGCGGTGGGCTACCTGTTCAGCCTGCGAGATGCACTATTTCCCTGTTTCATGATTGTTCGTCATGGAAAGTTCATTGAATGCCTTGTACGATGACGAGACGTGGTGGCACCTCGCCGCCGGCGAACGACGGCGCCGGGGTCGCCGGTGGTACGGTCGCGCCGAACCGGAGGAGTGGACGATGCCTTGCAGCACCAAGTCGACTGTACGTGGCTCCGGCAGGCAGCCGGTCGCGTGCAGCGCGCTCGTCGCGCTGGCATGCCTCGCACTGGCGAGTTGCGGCGCAGGTCCGGGCGCGGCTCACCCCGACCTGGTGGTGGACTCTCCGGCGGTGAGCGACCCCCGCCCGGCTGCCGGGGCGGGCTTCACGTTCTCGGCCACCGTGCGCAACGCGGGACGCGGGAGCGCGGCGGCGACCATGCTGCGCGTCTACCGTTCGCGCGATGCGGCGATCACGCCCGCCGGCGAGCCGGTGGGCGCCGCCGCGGTGGCGGAGCTGGCGGCTTCGGCGAGCCACGCCGCGACGGTGACGGTGACCGCGCCGTGGAGTCCCGGAACCTCCTACTACCGCGCATGCGCCGATCCGGTGGCGGGAGAATCCGACCCCGCGAACAACTGTTCGGCAACGGTCCGAGTCATCGTGCCGGTGCAGGATACCGCGCCGAAGCCAGATCTGGTGGCGGAGTCTCCCGACGTGAGCGCCGCCACGGAGGCCGACGGAGCGAGATACACGTTCTCGGCCACGGTGCGCAACGCCGGGGACGGTGACGCGGCGGCGACGACGCTGCGCGTCTACCGTTCGGACGATGAGACGATCACGTCCTCCGACGAGCAGGTGGGCGCCGCCGCGGTCCCGGAGCTGGCGGCCTCGGAGAGCAAGGTCGTGTCGGTGGAGCTGCGCGCTCCTTCGAAATCCGGGGCGCACTACTACGGCGCGTGCGTGGACGCGGCGGCGGAAGAATCCGACACAACGAACAACTGCTCGGCGGCGGTGACGGTCACGGTGCAGGGGCCACAGGTCCCGGTGTCGGGGCCGCCACGGCCGGATCTGGTGGTCTACCGGGTTTGGGTGCGCCCCAGCAGCCCGGGTATCGGAGGCCTTTTCGTTTTGGGGGCAGACGTGCGCAACCGCGGGGGTGCGACATCACGGCGTACGACGCTGCGCTTCTACCGTTCAACGGATGCGACCATCACGCGGTCCGACACGGAATTGGCCACCGAGGCGATGTGGTTCAATCGGGGCAAATGGGAAGCGTACCTGCGCGCGTGGGTGACGGCGCCGTCGAGCAAAGGGAAATACCACTACGGCGCGTGCGTGGACGAGGTGCCGGGGGAGTCCGACACCGCGAACAACTGCTCGGCGGCGCTAACGGTCGACGTGTCGCACTACATACCGGACATATGGGTCATCTCGTGGACTCAGGTTGGTCCTCTCGCTATCGGAACGTCGTTGTCGCTTCCAAAGACGGTGTACAACTTGGGGAGCCCGTCCGGAGCGACGACGCTGCGCCTCATCCTGCTGCCGGATCGGACGAGCGCGCCGTCCGCCGGCACCCAGGTGGGTGAGGTCGCCGTGCCGGCGCTGGAAGCGGGGGCGTCCTCCACGCGGTATGTGAAATTTCGGACACCTGCGACCCCCGGGTGGTACCACTACGCCTGGTGCGCGGATCCGGTGCCCGGCGAATCCGACACCACGAACAACTGTTCGCCGGCCACCTCAATCGAGTTCCGTTGATGCCGTGGACGAGGTCGAAGGCAAACTCCCCGATCGACTTGCCGGCCGCCGCCATCGGCATCGGCGCGACGGTACGCTCACCGGAGGGCCGCAGACGGGTCGCTCAACGGATAGCGGCATCTCGTGGCCGGGAAGCGCGAGAAGTCCCGGTCGGCGGTATGCACCTCGCCACCGTGCTCATCGGCATGCGCGGCGATCATCGCGTCGGTGCACAGGTTCCCTCCCGTGCCGGCGCTCTCCAGCAGTTCGAAGAGCGTGCGAAACGCATGCGGACCGGGCGTCAGCAGCCGGACGCCGGGCACGGCGAGCCACTCCTCGACAATCTCGCGCGTTCGGCCGACGGTCATGGGATTGTCGCTCAGCGTGGAGTGGGTCATCAGCCTCACGAATGCGAGCACCACGACCCACGGGATGCCCACCGTTCGGGAGCCGGACAGCGTACTCTCCCACCACAGCCGCGCGGCGCGATGGTGCGGCGACGTTGCGTCGTAGGCGTAGATCAGGAGGTTGACGTCGGGGACGATCATGCGCCGCCGGCGGCGTCTTCAGCCTCGATCTGATCGTAGAGCTGGTTCATGCTCACGCCGCGAAAGCCTGGCTTGATCCCGAGCGCGTGGGCCTTGACCCGGAAGGGGGCGCGCGGCTCGGGCGTGTCCAGGTGCGCGAGACCGATCTGCAGCGTGTGGTCCAACACGTCACGAAACGGGCGTTCCTCAATCCGCGCCCGCTCGCGGAGTTCCCGCAAGATCGCATCATTGATGTTCACTGTAGTACGCATGTAAGCATCATGATGCGTCATGGTTCCGTGAGTCAATGGCTCGCGCTTAGGGAAAAGAATGACGTTCGACGGTGCTGTCCGCCGCGGAACAGAGATGAGGGCAGGTTCTGGGCAGGGGCAGGGGAGTTGCGGTACTCGCTCAGCAACGCGCTACGGGAGGAACTGGACAGCGTGCTCGGTGGCCGTCTTCATCGCGGGCAGTCATGTCTGCCAGGTGCGCCGCTCCGGGCGTTCGCCAAATGGCGGTCTTCAGTAAGGGAACCAGGCAGTTCCACAACCGGCATGTGTAGTACAATACTCTAATGCTTAGTACGCGATTCCGAGTCTCCGCAGTGATTGATCCCGCAACGCTGGCTCACGTCGCGGGGAGGGCTCGCGTCGGGAACGTGACAGCAAGGCGGCAGTACGGCA
>JAPPKV010000085.1 GCA_028819775.1 Gammaproteobacteria bacterium
GGTCGCCGGCGCCAACCCGGTGCTCTGGGTCCGCTGCGCGAACCTCAGCGGCTGGTTCGACGACTACTGGGCCGACCGTTTGGGGTTGGCTGCCTGAGACGGTTAGCGTTCGCTTCCCAAGGATTTGTCGTGCACCCGCAGCAGCAGTTTGACAGCCCCCCCCAATCACCCATACTCGGCGTTAACCGTAACTACTGGGTGGGTTCTACATGAGGTTTGCATTCTACTTGGTGCTTGCAGTGGTTGCGTTTACATCGCCGCTGGCCATGGGATCTCCTACTAGAAGTGTTGTCGATAACGTGCCGATCATCGGGGATGACGATTCGCCGGAAGTCGCTTTTGCGTGCATCCCCTGTATCGTAGTACTCGGTACCGCCAGACTGTTCACGAACCGCTCATGCACAGGCGTCGGAGTTCGTTCCTGCGCCTATTGCGCTGACCTGCATCGACTCGGGGAAATACGATACGGTAGTCGGCTCAGTCGAGTGGCCTCTGTTTGGTCCTTGTTTTGACTGCAAGTGATGACGACAACAGGAGACAACAGGCGTGCACGGTTTTCTGAAAGCCAATGTCAAGGGCATACTCCTCGGCTTGGGCGTCTCCGTGGTACTCATGGCGTTGGGTCAGGTCATGCCTTTGCCCGAGTCCGCCCAACGTGCTGTTCTGACATTGGACTATGTGCTGTTCCCGATCATCTACCTAACGGCGTTTTGTTGGCTCTGTTGCTTGATCGAGTTCGGGATAGGTAATCTGCTCAACCGACGTGCCAGAAAGACTCGCTAGACTCGTTTGTTGCGGGTGAGGCAGTTTGGTTGCTATTCAAGAATAACCACTTTGACTGGGACGCTGTCCAGCAAGGGCGAGTGTCCGGCATGGTTGGCGCGGCGGTGGTGCCATTTGGCGATACGAAGCGTTGACCAAGTTCCCGATTGTCTAAACACGGTGGAGACCGGGGCACAGATGACCACTGGATCGATCACCAGCGTGCGCGGTTTCGCTTCTAAGGCGGGTTGGTCGGAATCTGCGAGTACCGTCTGAAGGGCAACGTCAGATTGATTGCTGGCACCGTTACTGCGGACTGTGCGCCGGGTCCGTCACCAGTGAATCGCAAGAACGCCGTTAACGCCGTTGCCCAAACGAACCGGGGGGTTCGTGCACATGACGTAAACTGGCCGTGGCCTACGAGCGATCCTGATGGCGTTTGGCTGCTTGACAGCGGCCTGCGGTGGTGGCGGCGGTGGCCGGGAAACGCCTCCTCCGCCCGCACCCGCCGCATCCCGTGACGCCGTCGGTCCCCGAACCCGAAGTGACCATCGCCTTCTCGGATGTCACGTACGCATCGGGCATCGCCTTCGAAGTCGGTTTCGTGCGCCCGCTCGCCGACAGGGATCTCGCGCTGACGGTTCCGAGCGGCATCGCGGCGGGGGACTACGATGGCGATGGCTTGGTCGATCTCGCCATCGTGCGCGGCGATATAGGCCCGAATCTGCTGTACCGCAACCTCGGCGACCTTCGCTTCGAGGAACTGGCAGAGGACGCCGGCATCGCCTGGAGTCGGCGTCCGGGCGAGAACCTGCGGCACGGGTCGCCGGGCCTTGCCGATCTCGACGGCGATGGCGACCTCGACCTGCTTTTGCCGGGCCTCGGCTACGATGCCGCGCGTCTCTACCGCAACGAAGGCGACGGCGAGTTCGCGGATGTGACCGCAGGGTCGGGCCTCGACCAGATCGCTTCCGAACACAGTTTCTCGCCCGCGTTCGGGGACTACGATCTCGACGGCGACCTGGACCTCCTGTTGGCGCATTGGGGTACGCATCGCGATCGCTCGGACTGGGGTTCCGAGACGGAGCATCTCTGGCGCAACGAGACCGACGGGGCTGGAATCCGCTTCGCACCCGTGACGCTGTCAGCCGGGCTCGTGCCGGATATCCTGGATCCCGATGATCCGCTGCTCACCCGGAACGACGCCGACTACACCTTCTCGCCTACGTTCGCACGCATCAACGGCGACCGGCATCCGGACGTGCTGATGGTCGCCGATTTCAACCACACCCAGGTGTTTCACAATCTGGGCGACGGCACGTTCGTCAACGCCACGGACGTGGACGTGATCATCGACGGCAACGGCATGGGGTCCGCGCTCGGCGACTACGACAACGACGGCGACCTCGACTGGTTCGTGAGCAGCATTCTCGGCCGGGGGCAGAACGTTCCCCCGACCATATCGGAACTCGGAAACCGCCTCTATCTGAACGAGGGCGGGGTTTTCGGCGACCACACCGTAGCCACTGGGGTGGCCGACGGAGGTTGGGGATGGGGCAGTTGCTTCATGGACTTCGAGAACGATGGCGACCTCGACATCTATCACACCAATGGCTGGCCGGATGCGGACGACTTCGGACAGTTCTCGACCGATCGCAGCCGAGCCTTCGTGTCCAACGGCGGGGCGGGATTCGACGAGCGGGCGACCGACCTCGGCCTTGACGATGCCCACGAGGGTCGCGGTGTGGTCTGTGCCGACTTCGACAACGACGGCGACACCGATATATTGGTTATGCACACCGGGACGGCGCCTTCGGCGACGCTTTGGCGGAACGACACCGAGGGCAACAACTACCTCGCCGTGAAGCTCAAGGGCGAACCGCCGAACACGGAGGCCGTGGGGGCGCGAATCACGCTTCGCGTCGGTGATCGGGATCTCATGCGCGAGGTGACGCTCGGCAGCAATTTCGCGTCGAACAATCCCACCGACCAGCTGTTCGGACTCGGCCAGGCCGAGCGGGCAGAGACGCTCACCGTCGCTTGGCCGGACGGCAGCGAAACGGTGCTGCGTGATCTCGAAGCCAATCAGCGACTCGACATCGACCATCCCCGCCTCTGACGCCGTCTTGCATGCGGCAACGGGGGTTCGCCGGATACAACCGCCGGCACCGGCGGTAGTCTCCAGACAGGGTAGGCGTTTCTATGCTGGGGCCGGGCGGCGATCCGACGGGTGGTCTATCAGGGCTGAGATCGGTGCAATCGCCGTTCAAGTCCCTCGATACGGCGTTCGGCTGCTTCGCGAGCCGCCTTTTCTTCGACCAGGCGCTCCTTCGCGGCAACGGCCTGCGACTCGGCGACACTGGCTCGGGTTGCGGCGGAATCGGCTCGGGATTCAGCGGTACTGGCTCGGGATTCGGCGGCATCGGCGCGCGAC
>JAPPKV010000375.1:0-1595 GCA_028819775.1 Gammaproteobacteria bacterium
CAAGAAGAAGGGCACGCACCTGGACACCCTGCAAACGGTTGCCGGGGCCACCGTGACGGTGCGCGGCGACGTTTCGATGCATCCGGAGAACTTTAGCCTGCGCTAGCCTGCGGTTTCTGGCGCAAGTCCGCCCGGCGGCGGGCCTGCGCCGACCCGGGTCGGAGGACAGAGTGTCGTTGCGATAGCTGGGCTAGTCCGAGTCCTTGAGGCCAAAGCAGTACAGCGTCGACGAAAAGTCCACCGCGTACACTTGCCCGTCTGCGACCGCGATTCCGGTGAAGTGGCTCCAGGTGTTGATCGCATCCGGGCCGGAATCGAACAAGACTCTACCCGTCTGGGCGTCCAAGGCCCGCAAGCGGGCGTTATCGTCGTGCTCGATCCGCTGGGTGTCCTTCAAGAGCTCTTCGGAATTGAATTCTCCGAATGGCATGATGCCCGCGTTGATCGATTGCCGCGCGTTCTCGCCGTTGGACAGCACGAACACGACGTCGTTGGCGATTGCCACCGGCTCGGGCACGGCCGAGTCGCCGCTGACCCACTCGGGCTTGAGGTACGGGTCGCCAGTGTCAGGATGGTCGGCTACGGTGAATGCCATCACGGAACCGTTTGGGTTCGGCCCGTTCGTGATCGGGAACTTGGGGGCCTGCACCGAGACCGGGCCCCACGTGGGAGCGTAGACCCAGACCTGCCCCTGGGAGTCCACATAGCTTGAGAAGCCGCCCCACAGCCCCTTCGCTTCGAACCACTCGTCGTCATTGGACAGCAACGGCGTCGTGTAGAGGTTGTCGTGGTGAGTCAGGCCACCCATGTCTTCGGCGTCCATTAAGTAGAGCACGCCCTCCTTGCCGCCGATGATGACCAACTCCCGGCCGTCGTAGTCGAGCACCACGGCCGAGGCCGTGATGTCGAAGTCCCGCTTCCAGACGTACTCCCAGTTGATCGGCGTGTAGTAGTCCACCAGCTTGAGCGTGTCGGGATCCAGGCGGAACATGGTATTGCCGAAGATGCGCAAGCCCGGGTTGTACGGCGCGTCCCCGGTCCCGGCATAGATCCCTCCGTCCTTGCCGATGGCGACGCCGGCCCGGCCCCACACGCCTGCGCCATACTCGGGCGTGGAACGCCACACGCGAATCACGATATTCTCCGGGTCCGACACGTCAATCGAAGTCACGCCCGACACGGCGTCGCCGCAGTTCTGCGAGATGGGCGTGTACAGCACGTCACCGATGCGGTTGAGGCTCCACGTCTTGGCAAACGCTGGCACCCATTGCTGGGAACGGTACTTCTCCTTCCCCGTGGCAAGGTCGAGAGCGTACAAGCGGCCGTCTGTCGAGATGGCGTAGATCGTGTTCTTGGACCGGTCGACGGTGGGCGTGGCGTTCAGCCCCTTCGGGCAGAGCCACATGCCGGGAACCTTGTTCACGACGTCTGTCCGGAACGTTTTCTCCCAGACGATCTCTCCGCTGAGCGCGTCGATCGCATAGAAAACATCGCCTGTGCCGGCGATGTAGACGAGGTCCTTGCGGGCGCGACGCCCCTCCCCGACCCGCACGTCCGTAACCACGATGGGCGCGGTGAGCGCCGCCAGCGACTTC
>JAPPKV010000375.1:1605-3187 GCA_028819775.1 Gammaproteobacteria bacterium
GTTGAGCGTGACCTCGGAGCGCGCCCAGCCGCTGCGCCTAGCGTCGTACCCGAATGTAAGCCAGTCCCCGGTCCAGCCGGGCGCGGCTGCGGCAAGCAATGCGGTCAGTAGAGCTTGGAGGTGTCTCATGATTGGCGCTCCTATTGTGACTGGGGGTTGGGGCGGATTCTTGATCGAAGCTCAATTCCCGCAGCTTCGACAACAGGTGAAGCCTGGAGCCCGCAGGCGTTTCGATGGATCGGTGGATATCAGGCCGCTGCCGATAGAGCAGCGGATGCCGGTATATCGCAGCCAGCGTGCCCAGATCACGAAGCCCCGAAGGCGGAATCGTAGACAGACTGCAGGTAGGCGAAGTCCGATTCGATGGCGTGCATCTCCTTCTCGATGCGTTGCGCCTCCGTCGGGGCCTCGATCTTGTACTCGACATGCAGCGAGATCGGCCCGCTGAATCCGCCGGCGGCCAGCAGTTTGAAGAATTTCGGGTAATCGACCATCCCTTGGCCCAGCGGGCACATGCGGGCGCGCCACTTGCCTTCGCTCTTCTCCCAGTAGAAGTCCTTGCAGGCGACCATCTTGAGCCGGTCCTGCAGCCGGTAAAAGCCGATTTCCCAGCCCGCCGAGCCGCCCTCGATGGTCGCGTGGCACGGATCGAAGTAGAAGCCGATCTGCGCGGGATCGGTGTCGCGCAACAGCCACCAGTGGTCCCACAGCGCGCTGCCGACATACGTGCCCGAGTGGTTGTGGAAGCCGCCAGTGATGCCGGCATGGCCGGCGATCGCTGCTAGGCTCTCCACGTCCTTCTTGATCCTGGCGAGGTGGCCCTCAAAGTCGCCGTAGTGGTAGCGGTAGTAGCCGAGCTTGAAGAACGGGATGCCCAGCTTGGCGGCGGTGTACAGCGTAGGACGGGCCACAGGCTCCCGGCTGGACAGCAGCCCGGTCGAGATCATCGGCAGAGCGATCCCTTCGGCCGCCAGCGCTTCGAACGCCCGCGGCAGGTCTCGCTCTGCGTTCTCCGGCAGGACGTGGCCCCGCGGGCGTGTCGTCAGGTCGGCCCCCGCAAAGCCCAGCGAGCGCAGCGTGGCGGCAAGCTCCTTGTAGCCGAGATGGGGCAGGTGCTTGGTGAACAGGCAAAGGGTCGGCTTGTTTTCGGCCGCGCTGCCGGTTGCCGCGGCGGCTGCGGCGGAGGCGGCGAGCAGTTCGCGGCGGGTCAAGGCAGGCATGGGCGTTCCCTCACTGTGGGGCGTGTGGGTTTGACCTCTCGGAGCGGTATTCGTCTCGCCAGCGGACCGCCGCGTCGAGTAGCTCGCCCGGAGCGTAGCGATCGCGCAAGCGCGGATGCACGACCTCCATCTCGCGTTTCCACTCGTCCAGCGTAGGCTCGTCGAGCTCGATCACGCGCAGTCCGTACTCTTGCATCGAGCGAATCGCGGACGCTTCCTGCGCTCGCGCTGCCCTTTCGATCTCAGCCGTGAGGTCGGTAGCGACTTTCCTCATTCGCAGCTGCTGCTCGGCCGGGATCGCGTCCCAAACGTCGTTGTTGATCAGCAGCGAGCCCAGGATCGGGACGAAGCGCATGTCGAGC
>JAPPKV010000094.1 GCA_028819775.1 Gammaproteobacteria bacterium
ACGATGTCTTCACGTTCTCGAATATCATCGCGAAGAACTTGAATCAGCCGAGATCGTTCCAGATCCTGTTCGGTCTTCGCGCGCTCCAGTTGCTCCACAACATGCAGGCGATGCCGGAGGGACTCGCTCTGTGCCTCAATCCTGCCGAGCTCCTCACGTAGGGCGGTGTAGTGTTCCAGCGCCCCCCCTGACCGGAGTATTCCCATGAGTTGCCGGCGGCGATGATCTAGCCCCGCCTGCCGTTCGCTACGCTGTTCAATTCGACGTTCGGCACTTCCTATCTCAGCCGCGAGGTGTGAGCGTCGGTTGGCAACCACCGAGCGATGGAACCGTTCAACCTGCTCCAAACGGCGGCGCGGCATATCCGGGAGTACAATACCTGCTTCGTTATAGAGCTTCGCCAAGTCCTCGAAGTCTGGCGCATCTTCATCCGCCATCGATGCGCGGAGCTCGCGAACCAGCTCCTGATCAGCCACATTCTCGACACTCAGATCATTTACTTCAGCGGTGATACGATTCGCCTCTTGCTGCAATTCCCCATATTCCGGAACCACCCGAAAACCGTCAAGCCGTTCACGTAGACGATCCGCCTGATCCTCTGCGACAGTGAGGCCGGTTCGGAGATCGGCGGCCCTACCAAAATAGTGTCCTAGTTCACCGGACCGCGCGGCTCGGCGAAGATCCCGAACGACTCTCTCTTGAGTCTTTAGTCCTTGAAAACGAGCAGGGATAGTCCAATCTAGTCCGAGAAGGTAGCAGATAGACACCTGCTGATCCCATGGCTGTTGCTTCGTCGAATGCTGCACTGGTCGCTTAAACGCCCCTTCCTGCTGTCGACGAGCAACAAGCGAGAACAGTGACCGAAAACTGGGCGTCCACTTCTCGTCATCCTCCGCCGGCAACCCGAAGCATAGTTCGCCAAGCATATTCTTCCACTTTGCGTTAGAAATCTCACCGTAGGCCGACTCGGAATCGACGATATTCGCATCGTCTTCCTCACGGACCGAGATACGCCCCGGCCGAGATCCGCTACGTGCGACGGTAAGCGCAGTTCCTCCGAAGTCAACCACGGCGGTAAACGTCCACTCGCTCAACGGCGGTCCGCGGAAAATACTCTGGCGTCGCACATCGGCGCTGAAGAGAAAGTGCACCAGTTCGATGAGGCTAGTCTTGCCTGCACCGTTACGAGACTGGCGATCGGTGGCAGCTTCGCTCTTGTCCGCGAGAATAATGTTCAATCCCGGACCGAATCGCAACGTCTTGAACGACGGTAGATCACTGGCCAACTGGTGAATCATGGCGAAGCCTTACGGATAACGCCGCGATCCACGTCAATTGCTCCTATCATATGGAGGAAATCGAGAGCCAACACGAACCACCGATAGTCGATCACAGCTTGTGCGTTCGACGCACTACGTCGGAGTCGCATGTAGTCCCACAGTGCGGATACCGTCATCGGGTCGGTAAGCCCCGCAAGGATGTCGGCGCCAATTCCGAGCAATGTCCGATCCGGTCGAAGGTGTTTGGTGGGTAGAATCATGAGTCGCTCTCAGGGTCTTCGAAGATGTCACATCGATCGAAGAAATAGGACAAGACCGAGAGTGCCGCTCCTTGCCGCTTTGGTTCGGCGCCCGACCCAGCATACTGCTGCAGATGCGCGAAGATTTCATCGGGAGATCTGCCATGATCCCTCAGCCGCGCGTAGCGTTGCCGAAATGACTCCGCGACTCGTTCTCCTAGATCAGGTCGGGGATGAGTACGGAAGTATGAGTCGACTAGTGCCTCTTTTCGGCGTCCTATGGTAAGCAGCGCAGCAGCGTCTTCAGAGAGATCGTTCTTGTCCAGCTTGTTGGACGAAGGTGGTGTGAGCGGTACTTGGTCTGGGGCTGGGTCTAGCCGTTGGAGTTCACGGATGACGAGGGGGAGATCCTGCATGATCAATGTTTCGACACCGCTCCTGGAGGGTGCCGGCCCAAAGAGCGCTTCTTGGCCGGGCAAGTCCAGATCGCCGGCCAACTCGCTGAGCTGCACCTCTCCCCACACCACGATACGGACATCGGGATGCTTGTCCCGCAAGGCGTCGAGATATTGCAATGCCTCTGCCGGGAGGCCGCGCCCGTCGTTGTGTACGAGAGCCCACTCGGCCATCGCGGGCCATTTGGTGAGGGCACCCAGAAAATCTTCTCTGATCTTTGTGATGAGGCGTGCAAGGTTCAAGTCGTATGGGGCGTAACACTGAAATATGGTTCCGGTACTCAGACGCCGTCCGTCGGACTTGAAATCGCCCTGCCGCCGTATGGGCGAACCGTTTCGAAATCCGAACCGAGCGAGTAATGGGCGAGGCGGACGAACCAGTCCTGGAATTCGGTGCCCTTCTTGGATTGGAATGCCAAACGAAACAGCAATCGATAGAACTGTGTTTGCACTTCATCCACTACGCGTCTCCCACCCGAGCCCACAACCTACATGGTATCGAGAACCGGCTGGATTCTCCATTCGTACAACGGGGTCAGACCGCCGGGTGACCCGAGGTCGTCGATCTGTCCCGCGCCCTCCCCAGAAGTGTCGCCGCCTCAGCGTGCGGTACCCTGCCGCAGGATACGCGCTCCCGCCGCCCGCCGTCTACATCCACTCGACCAGAAGCGCCCATGGAACCGGGGCGGGCGAGACCCGCTTCAGTGTGCGCCCCACCGCGTGGTGCCGTACGCGGAGCAGCGCGTCAGCATCTTCGCGGTTGGAGAGGCCCCCGCGGGAGTGATTGGCGTACGGTTAGCGTACGCCTCCTTCCGTTCGTGCACACCCGCGGACAATCCGCCGTCCGTCGCAAGCCGTGCAGTGGGTCGCCTTCACGATACCATCAACGGCCTGAGCAGTGGACGCCGCTTTAGCGATCGCCTCAATTCGGGGCTCCAGAGGTGAGCATGGAGTAGGCGACCGGCGCAGCATGCCGTAATCCCGGCGCTGATTTGAGTCTACCCGCAATCGAAGGCTTGTGTACGACGCGCAGGAGAATGGACAGGGCATCGGCCACGGTTCATTCCGCGGCGCCACGCAATGGAGGCTTGATTACAGGCGGCGTGGTTCAGGGCGTGCCTGCCGGGTCGTAGGCGAGGGAGAAGACGGTGTCGGTGAGCCAGCGCTTGAAGCTGTCGTTGTCCATGAACTGCTTGAACA
>JAPPKV010000267.1 GCA_028819775.1 Gammaproteobacteria bacterium
ACCTCGAAATAGGCCTCGCCGCGCTCCAGGAGGATCCGGCGCATCGCCCCGCTGTAGTCGACGACCAACTGGCCGGCGGTATTGAGCGTCACCACGCTGCCGTCGTCGAGTTCGATGGTCCGCTGCTCACCGATGCGGGTGAAGTGCTTCTGCAGGTGGCCGTCGTCCGGTCCGCGCGAAATCGAGAGATAGGTCAGGGTCGCGCTGACGGCAACCAGCAACGTCGCGGCCATGCCCAGCGCGACGCGCACTTTCGAACGACGCTTGTGGAGCAGGCGCTGGTAGTCACGGATGACCTCATCAACTGCGGGATCCCCCGCGAGACCCTCGATCGAATCGAACGCCGCAAGCAGCCCGTCCAGATCGTCCCGGTATTTGGGATCGCTGGCCGTCCGGGCTTGGATCGCCGCCGCCTCCGGTTCCGTCAGTTGATCGGACCATAGGCGATGCACCGCATGCTCGGTGCCGCCGTTCATGATTTCCAGCAGGTTCTTCAGCACGACCGTTCTCCCGCCGCCTCGATCTTGCGTCGCGCCTTGCGTAGCCGCCGAAGCGCCCGCACCAGGTAGTTGTCGACCTGCTTCACCTGGACACCCATGTGCAGGGCGATGTCCTCGTAGCTCATGTTGCGCATGCGCTGCAGCAAGAGCGCCACCCGCCAGTTCAGGGGCATGTCCAGGATGACGGCCTTGATGGCTTCCAGTTCCATTTGCGCGGCGACGATCCGTTCCGGCGAATGCTCATCCGTATGGCCTTGGTCGACGTCGCGAACGGCCTCCGCGTAGGCGTTGCGCACCTGCTCCTTGCGCCAGCGGTCCACCATCAGGCCGTTGGCCATGGTCAGCAGATAGGAACGGCTGCTGCCGGTCGAATCGGCCATCTTCTCTTCGAGTCGGTGGGCACCCATGAGCCGGGTGAAGAGTTCCTGCAGCACCTCCTCGATCTCGTCCGGCGCAACCGACCGCCCCCGCAGGAACAGGCGAAGGGCCTCGGCATGCCGGTCGAACAGCGCCTGGACGACACGCTTTCGACTCGACCGCTGGGTCGAGGCTAGGTCGATCATGTTGTCGTTGCGTGGGTTCAAACCCGCCAACCCGATGCCTGTTGAGGTGTTATCGTTCTGGCACTCCCATTTCCTTCCCTAGCATGGCCAGATCGCGCGGTGCTATCGTTTCCGGGTCCAAACAACGCATGTGTGGGGCTCGTGGATCAATCCACTTCCGCTCGGGGGCTCGTTGCGGTCACGTTCAGCCTCTTGGCATGTGCCGGTGCCACGGCGGCGGACGAGCGTGTCGACGAGATCCTCGACGTGCAGAAGGACGCCACAGCGGCGGAGCGGCAGACCCAGGTCGAGATAGACGAACTGGCGGACGAGACTCAGGAAGCCGTCGGGGAATACCGCCTGCGGTTGCATGAACTCGACGGAACACGGCGCTACAACGACAATCTCGAAAGCACGATCGCCGATCAGGACCGGGAGAAAGCGTCTCTTTCCCGGCAGATCGACGACTTCGGCGATCTAGAACGGGGCATCGTCCCGCTGCTGATGGACATGGTCGACGACCTAGAGCGGTTCGTCGCACTCGACCTGCCTTTCCGCCTGGACCAGCGGCGTGCCGACACGAAACGGTTGCGCGAACTCATGGATCGTGCCGACGTCACCATTGCGGAAAAATACCGACAGGTCATGGCCTCCTATCAGGACGAGGTCGCCATTGGCCGCAACATCGAGTCGTATGCCGGGGAACTCGAGATAGCCGGCGCGACTCGCACGGTGGACTTCCTCCGCATCGGTCGCGTATTGCTCGCCTATCAGACACTAGACCGCGAAGAAACGGGCTATTGGGACACGGGTACGCGGCAATGGCGCACGCTCGATAGTGGCTACCGGCGTCCGGTCACATTGGGAATTCGCATAGCCCGGGGCCTCGCGCCGCCGGACATTCTCGCCCTGCCCATCGCCGCACCACGGGAAAGCGAATGACCAGCGAAAGGGTTGTCGGCGCAGCTGCGCTCCTGCTGCTGGCCGCCGTGTCTGCCGCCGAGGAGGATTCCGAGCCGGCTACGCCCGCCCGTGAGCCCGACACGGTGCTGCAACTGTTGGAGTTCATCCGCGTCGAGGCCGAGGAGGGTTCGCGTCTGAATCGGGCCCGAGTGGGACGTTTCCGCGAGGCCAGGGACGAACGGCAACGCATGCTCGAAGCGCTGACCCGCGAGTTGGATGCGGAAAAGCGTCGCAGCGCGGACTTGAACCGCCGCTACGAACAGAACGAGACGGATCTGGCCGACCTTGCGGAGCGATTGCGAGTCCGAATCGGCAACTTCGGCGAATTGTTCGGGGTAGTGCGTGACGTGGCGGGCGACACCGTTGGCGAAGTGCTCAATTCCCTCGTGTCTGCGCAGTACCCGGACCGGGTCGACGTGGCCCGGGGGGTGGCGCAGGCGGAAGAGCTGCCGAGCCTTAAGGATCTCCGCGGCCTGCAGTTGATGTTGCTCGAGGAGATGGCGCAGTCGGGACAGGTCGTTCGGTTCACCGCGGAAGTCACGGATCCGTCCGGGCGGAAGTCCCTTGGCGATATCATCAGAATAGGGTCCTTCAATCTCGTTCACGACGGAAGGTTCCTGACCCGGGATCCCGATTCGGGCGCGATCCAAACTCTACCGCGCCAGCCGGCGGGACGCTTTCTCTCGATGGCCGAAGACTTGGAAGATGCCTCGGCGGGTACGGTGGGCATGGCGATCGACCCGACCCGGGGACGGCTTCTCGAGATGCTGACCCACGCGCCCGATCTTCCCGAGCGTATACGGCAGGGTGGCTACGTGGGCTACACGATCATCGGCATGGGCGTCGTCGGGTTGTTCCTTGCCCTGTGGCGTCTCGTCGTACTGCAGGGCGCAGACCGCCGCATTCGCGCCCAACTGCGGAGTCCGACGCCAAGCGGGGACAACCCCTTGGGTCGTATCCTCGGCGTGTACGAGGAACATGGTGCGGGGAACCTCGAGGCGCTGGCGCTCAAGCTCGACGAGGCAATAATGCGCGAAGCCCCGGTCCTCGAGCGATACCAGGGAATTCTCAAGGTCTTCGCGGCCGTCGCCCCGCTCCTGGGTCTGCTCGGAACGGTGGTCGGCATGATCATCACCTTCCAGCAATTGACGCTGTTCGG
>JAPPKV010000155.1 GCA_028819775.1 Gammaproteobacteria bacterium
CCGACTTGCCCGGCATCGACGTGTACACCGGTACGTCGAGCAGTTCCGCGAGGGTCCGGAGTTCCTCGGTGGCGTCGGCGGACATCACCCCCGCACCGGCCCAGATCAGCGGCTCTTCGGCTGCGACGAGTTTCTGCGCGGCGTCCGTAACGGCGCCGGCCGAAGGTGCATAGAGGGCTGGTCCGGGCGATGCGTAGGCGGGCGCGTTGTCGGGAATGGGTTGCCCGCAGACGTCACCGGGCATCTCCACGAGGACCGGGCCGGGCCTGCCGGAACGCAAAGCATGGAACGCTCGACGCATGATGTTGCCGGTCTGGTCTGCCCGGGTGATGACTTCAGCGCGCTTTAGGACTCGTTCCCAGGTTCTCGCCGCGAAGAAATTGGGGCGCACGAACAGCATGTCGAGCGGATTCCCGCCGGGCAATGCGAGGATCGGCACGTTGTCGGCGTTGGCCTGGGCAAGCCCGCCAACTGAGTTCTCAGCCCCGGCTTGCGACTGCACCGCAACGACGCCGAAGCGCTTCCGGTCCGACAGCCGCGAATAGCCGTCCGCCGCCATCACCGCGCCCCGTTCGTGGCGGAACGCCACGGGTCGGATGCCCTCCTTCGCCACCGCCTCGATCAACGGGTTCGACGGATAGCAGGCCATCCAGGTGACGCCCTCCTCCCTGAGAATCTTGGCGACGTACTCGATGCTGTTCATGCGGGCTCCGACCAGTCAAAACGCGCCATATTACTCAACTGAAACAAGCGCGGCGTGATCTGCGTCGCAGTCGCGAACCGAGACTTGATAGCTCTTCGTAGGCGGCGACGCCACACCGAGGGTTTGACTCCAGCGCGAACCATCGGAAAATGCAGCATCAGATTGTGAGTACGGTCTGGCGATGCCATTGCACATATCGATTCCACGCGACCGCCTCGCCGCATTCTGCACGCGGTGGCGAATCACCGAGGTCGCGCTATTTGGTTCCGTCCTCCGAGACGACTTCGATCCCGAGAGCGATATCGACGTGCTGGTAAGTTTCGACGCCGGTGCCCGACACACGCTTTGGGATCTCGCGGAGATGGAACGCGAACTCTCCAGTACGCTGGGGCGCAAGGCTGATCTCGTCGCCCGCGATGCCGTGGAGCGGAGCCCCAACTACATCCGCCGAGCTGCGATCCTCAGCTCGGCGCAGACCATCTATGCCGCGTGACGACGCCTACCTGCTCGACATGCTCCTGGCCGCGCGCGAGGCGCGGGACTTTGCATCGTCACTTGGCATCAAGGGGTTTCGCCAGAATCGAATGGCCCAACTCGCCGTGCTCAAGGCCATCGAGATCGTCGGCGAAGCGGCGTCCCGCGTCAGCGATGCCTTTGCGCACGAGCATCCGGACATCCCTTGGCGGGCGATCGTCGGCATGCGCAACCGCCTCGTACACGATTACGCCGGGATCGATCTCGACCGTGTTTGGGAGACCGTTCGCAACGACATACCCACCCTAATTGCTCTCCTCGAACCGCTCGTACCGCCCGAGACCAACTGACACGCCGCCCGTTCGACGCGCCCCGAGTGTGTCACCATGGCCGCATGGCCGAGAACGTGGACTGGGTGGCGCTTCTCACCGCCCGCGAACGACGCGACCTGCGGACCTTCGCGCTGGTGTTGACCGCCCGAGGCATCGAGAACCGGATCGATCTCATCGACGGCGACTGGCGTTTGCTCGTCGCGTTCGAGGATCTCGCCCACGGGCGGGAGGAGATCGACGCCTACGAGCGGGAGAACGTCAGCCAGCCTGCGCCGGCATTCCCCATCCGGGTCGATAGCGGCTGGTGGGGTGTCGCGGCCTATCTGGGCCTAATCTGGTTCGTGATGCTCGCCGAAGGCGCGGGGCTATTCGGCTGGGATTGGCGCGCCGCCGGGCGCCTGCATGTCGCGTCGGTGATGTCCGGCGAACTCTGGCGCCTGGTGACCGCACTTACACTGCATGGCGACCTCGCGCACATCGTCGCGAACTCGCTGTTCGGTGCGGTGTTCGGCCTGCTTGCGGGCCGGTACTTCGGGTCGGGCCTGGCCTGGCTTTGCATCGTCCTCGGCGGCACGCTCGGCAACGCCTTGAACGTCCTCGTGCGTCCCGAGTTCTTCATGTCCATCGGCGCGTCCACGGCGACTTTCGCGGCCGTTGGCCTCGGCGGCGCATTCTTCTGGCGAAGCGGATACTTCCGCCAGGCCCGGTGGCAGCGCCGGTTCGCGCCGGTATTCGCGGCAATCGCGTTCTTCGCCTACACCGGCACCGGCGGCGAAAACACCGACGTCGTGGCGCACCTCACCGGACTGGTGGCCGGATTCCTGATCGGCCTCTACGTCGCGCGAACAAGGCTGCACCTGTCCGGTCCGCGGGCGCAGCGTTTCTTCGCTTGGACCGCCATCGCGGTCGTCGGCATGGCATGGATATTGGCCGGTTGACGAGTCCGCTCAATCCCGGCCGGACCCTCTCTCGCCCTCCTTCGCCGGTGCCGCCCGCGCCCTCAGCGCCTCTGAAATCACGTATTGGCGGATCAACTCCGCCTCCTCAGCGGTGACGGCGGCGGCGAAGGACAGCATCCCCTTGTCCGCGAGCACGCCGCCCCGGACGATGTCCTGGAAGCGTTCGTGGGTTTCCTCGCTCATCATGCGCAGATCGGCATTGATGGTCGCCACCGCGCCGATGCCGTGGCAGCCCACACAGGTGCGGTTGTAGAGGACTTCGCCGCGCCCGACATCCTCCTCGCTCACCGTGAGCGGCGGCGGCTCGGGGATGTCGGCAGCCCCTATCTGTTCCGGGGTCACCTCGCCCTCTTCGGCACCGAGCTTGAACACCATCAGGCGGCCGTCGCTTCCCTCGCGCCGCCAGGCGCGGCCGACCAGAACCGCCAAGTACTGTTCGCCGTCGATTTCATAGGTGATGGGGGAGGCGGGCGTGTTGCCCCGGGTGTCGTATTCCCAGAGCAATGATCCGTTGTCGGCATCGTAAGCGGCGAGCTGGCCAGCGGCGTCGCCTTGAAAGACGAGTCCCCCGGCAGTCGCCAAGGCACCACCGTTGTACGGCGTGGCGCGCTGCACGCTCCACACCTCCTCGCCGGTCAGCGGATCGATGGCCTTCAGGTAGCCGCTGGCCGCCGGCCGCGGCGGCGCGTCTTCGT
>JAPPKV010000031.1 GCA_028819775.1 Gammaproteobacteria bacterium
GGCTTGAAGGAAATGCACCGGATCCTGCGCGCAGGTGGCATGGCGGTCGTACTGGAATTCTCGCGGGTTCAAAACCACGTGCTCGCGAAAGCGTACGACGCCTTCCGCGCCACCTGGCCGATCATCGGAACGGCGGTCGCAGGCACGGCCGCACCCTACCGTTACCTGGTCGAGTCCATAGACCGCCATCCCGACCAGGGCGCTTTTCGGTCGATGATGGCGGATGCAGGCTTCGCCGAGGTCGAGGTGCAGAATCTCGCGGCCGGCGCGGCGGCCGTCCACCGGGGTGTCAAGTGACGATCACCGGACTCCCAGATCCAAGCGCGGGACTCGCCGAACTCGCGCGGCTGGCGTTGTCGGCGGGGATCGCCGCAAACCCGGCGGCACGAGCATGCAGCGAACGCCAGGCCGGCCGGTCCCTTGCCATCGAGACGCTAACCGCGCGGTTCGTCATCCACTTCGAACCCGGTGCGGTTCGGGTCGATACGGACACCGGTCCGGCCGATGCGACGTTGCGGGGATCGCCCGCCGCCGTGGCGGCAACCCTGGCCGGAAGGGAAGAGACGGCGGCCGTCCTCGGCGACCCGGCCCTCTTCGAGGATTTCCGCGACTCGTTCCGACCACGATTGGAAGTGCCGGGCAAGTTCGTGCTCGAAGACCTCGGCGACATCGTGCGGCTCGGTGTGAAGGCCGCCGAATCGGCCCTGGAGGGCCTCGCGAACGCCGTGAGGAACCGGCGAGATTCATGACCCGCGCTGGTCGCATTGGGAAGATCCTGCTGACGGTCGCCAGACACCGGCTCGATCGCAATATCGATCGTTTCGCGAGCCACCACTGGTGGTATCGGCTGTCCCCGCTCCGACTGCTGCCGGCGCCCGGGAAGCCGGACGCGGTTCGCCTTCGGGAAGCCATCGAGAAACTCGGGCCGGTGTTCATCAAGTTCGGACAGATCCTGTCCACCCGCCGCGACCTCCTTCCCCCGGACTATGCGGACGAGCTGGCCAAGCTCCAGGACCGCGTGCCACCGTTCCCGGGCGAAGTCGCGGTCGCCCTCATCGAGGCGAGCCTTGGGGACTCGATCGCTTCGCTGTTCGAGAGCTTCGATGCCGAGCCGATCGCCTCCGCCTCGTTGGCACAGGTGCATGCCGCCACCATGGCCAACGGCGACGAAGTGGCCGTCAAGGTCATTCGCCCCGACATCGAACGGGTCATCGAGAAGGATCTGGCGCTCATCCACACCATGGCGGGGCTCTTGGAGCGGATTTCCCGGGATGCGCGGCGCCTCAGGCTCAAGGCCGTGGTCGCGGACTACGAACGCACGATCTTCGACGAACTGAACCTACTCAAGGAAGCCGCCAATACGGCGACGCTGCGGCGCAACTTCGCTACTTCCGAGTTGCTCTACACCCCCAAGGTCTATTGGGAGCGGTGTAGCGAGTCCGTTCTGGTCCTGGAACGCGTGCGGGCGGTCCCCATTTCGGACATCGACGCGTTGAGAGCCGCGGGGACAGACATGAAGAAACTCGCGGAGCGCGGGGTGGAGACGTTCTTCACCCAGTTGTTCAAGCACAACTTCTTCCACGCCGACATGCACCCCGGCAACATCTTCATCGACATCACCGATCCCGCAAACCCCAGCTACATCGCCATCGACTGCGCCATCATCGGAACCTTGAGCGAGGAGGACCAAAGCTACCTGGCGCGCAACGTCCTCGCCTTTCTGAACCGCGACTACGGGCGCATCGCGCGGTTGCACGTCGAGTCGGGATGGATCCCAGCCGGAACCGACCCGCGCGAGTTCGAGGATGTGATCCGGGCGCTGCTGGAGCCGATATTCCAGCGCCCCTTGAAGGAGATCTCGTTCGGTCACTTCCTCATCGCGCTGTTCCAAACCGCGCGACGGTTCAACATGGAAGTACAACCCCAGCTCGTACTTCTGCAGAAGACCCTGCTCAACATCGAGGGGCTGGGGCGACAGCTCTATCCGGACCTTGATCTCTGGAACACGGCCAAGCCGTTCATGGAGTCCTGGATGCGTGAGCGCTACGGCCCCCTCGCCCTGTTCACCAACCTAATCGAACACGCCCCCACCCTCGCCGTGGAATTGCCGCGCCTACTGCCCCAGATTCCCGACATCGTCGCGACGGCGATGCACAAGCTCACGGACATGGACCGTCGCGCGAACACGCAGCGGGAGGCGATGGAGAAACTCACCAGCGCCATCGACGGCCAGAACCGCCGGGCACGCTGGCGACGAGCCGCTGGTGGCGCGCTCGTGGCCTTGGGGCTCGTGCTGCTCTGGCGCCCGTTGGCGGATGCCATCACGGCGAGCGACTCGGTGACTGTCACGGCAGGGGTTGTGGCCGCGCTCGCGGGTTCGGTCCTCGTGCTTCGGGGTTAGGGGTCGAATCGTAGGGGGCGGGCGTTGTCCCGTCCCGATCGAAGCCACACCGGGGTTAGGTGAACCCAAGCTTCTTGTTCATCCTGTAGGCAGCTGCCCGGCCCTGGTAGTACCCCGGCAGGTACTCGCCGCGGCTGAAACCTTCAACGAGGTAGAACTGCCGGGCACCGGAATTGTCCGCCCGTACTTCCAGGTCGATCTCGCCGATCCCCGCCGTCCGTGCGGATTTCTCGAGCCAACGCAACATGCGGCGAGCAAGACCGCGGCGGCGCAGTCGCGGCTCCACCGCCAGCAATACGAGATGGGCACGATCGAGGCCGAACTCCATGACGCCGAATCCACCGAGCAGTACAAGGTTCTCCGTGGACGATTCGATCCGGCAGCGCGCACACAGCACGGCCACCTCCGGCGCGGCAATCAAGCGGCGAATCGCGGGAGGTCGCCACCGCCAGTCCAACCCCCGCTCGATCTCGTCCCGAGACAGACGCGCGATGGATGCGGCGTCCTCGCTATTCGCCAAGTCGAGTACCGTCGAGGCGAGTTCCATGATGGCGATTCTAACCCCCGGCACCGGGCTTCGCCTTGCGGCTGTGCCGGGCGGCTGTTAGCGCCACACCATGCGCCGCCTGGCGCCGACGCATGCTGCCCCAGCCCAAGCCGCCCCAACACCCCGGCACCGGGCTTCGCCTTGCGGCAATGCCGGGCGGGCTGTTAGCGCCACACCATGCGCCGCCTGGCGCCGACGCATGCTGCCCCAGCCC
>JAPPKV010000332.1 GCA_028819775.1 Gammaproteobacteria bacterium
GCACACCCGGTGCCTGGGTCGAGTCGACGCGAACCATGAAGAACTGCAATTCGACCTGGCTGAACGGCAGACCGTTGCTCGACGACCTCAACGCGGCCATGGACGGGCGGGTACGAATCGCCAACGACGCCAACTGCCTGGTCCTTTCGGAAGCGTTGGCCGGTGCCGGCAAGGGAGCGTGGGTGGTGTTCGGCGTCATTCTCGGCACGGGCGTCGGCGGCGGGATCGTCGTTGACGGGCAACTGCTGGCCGGGGCCAACGCGGTGGCCGGGGAGTGGGGACACACGCCATTGCCGTACCTGCGTTCGGACCCCGCGACGATGCCTCTCGAAGCGGGACTTGCGGATCGATCGTGCTATTGCGGTCGCATGAACTGCGTGGAGACGTTCCTGTCGGGACCCGGTCTCGCCGCGACGCATCTCGAACTGGGTGGCGAACGGCTCGGTGCGGAGCGGATTCCCCCGGGCGCGCCAAGCGTCGATCTCTACAAGACGATGCTTGCCCGGTCGCTCGCGCAGATCGTCAACGTTCTCGACCCCGACGTGATCGTTCTCGGCGGCGGATTGTCCAATATCGAAGGATTGGCGGACGACGTCGCTAGGCGCATGGGCGGCTACGGCTTCTCATACGAAGGGCGGACACGGGTAGTCAAGGCGGAACATGGTGATACGAGCGGCGTGCTGGGCGCGTGCCGGCTGTGGCCCAGCGAGGTGCCGCCTTGGACCGACGAGCCGTAGGGAAGGGGCTTGTCCCGTCCTAGTGCCGAATCCCCCGTCGCGGTCGCGGGCGACGGCGCGCCCTGGCGGGCGCGTTTGCGTCGCCCCTACGCGCCGTTCCACGCTCCAGGTTTCCCCTGACAGGCAACAGGCTTTGCCGGTGGCTTGGCGTCTGCGGGACCGCAATCGTCCTATAATCCGAACCCGTTAGAAGGACCGCCCGATGGCCGACCCTAGGGAACAGTCGCCGACACGGACGCTCGATGGGCAGCGTCTCGACGGTGCGTTGGGCGCCAACGGCCAGGATCCGGATCCCGAGGAGACCGGCGAGTGGCTCGAAGCACTGGAGTACGTGCTCGACAACGCCGGCATCGAACGAGCCAACTTCCTCCTTGAACGGTTGTCGTCCCGCCTCACGCAGACCGGGGCGCGATTGCCGTACACGATCACCACGCCATATCGGAACACCATCCCCGCGAACCACGAGGCGTTCATGCCCGGCGATCTCTTCATGGAGCGCCGGATCCGCTCGCTGATCCGCTGGAACGCGCTGGCGATGGTGGTTCGCGCCAACCGCAAGAGCGGCGACCTCGGCGGCCACATTTCGACCTTCGCCTCGGCCGCCACGCTCTACGATGTCGGCTACAACTATTTCTTCCGGGGCCCCACCGACGAGCAGGCCGGCGACCTGATCTACTTCCAAGGCCATAGCTCGCCGGGCATCTACGCGCGGTCGTTCCTCGAGGGACGTCTCGACGAGGCGGCCTTAGATTCGTTCCGCCAGGAAGTCGACGGCCGTGGCCTGTCCTCGTATCCCCACCCCTGGCTGATGCCGGACTACTGGCAGTTCCCCACCGTGTCGATGGGTTTGGGACCGATCCAGGCGATCTACCAGGCGCACATCATGAAGTACCTGGACAGCCGCGGGCTCATCCCCATGGGCGATCGCAAGGTCTGGGCTTTCCTGGGTGACGGCGAGTGCGACGAACCCGAGTCGCTGGGTGCCCTGGGACTCGCCGGCCGCGAGAAGCTCGACAACCTGATCTTCGTCGTGAACTGCAACCTGCAGCGCCTGGACGGCCCGGTGCGGGGCAACGGCAAGATCATCCAGGAACTGGAAGGCGCGTTCCGCGGCGCCGGCTGGAACGTGATCAAGGTCGTCTGGGGTCGGCTGTGGGATCCGCTGTTCGCCAACGATACCCGGGGCCTCATGCAGCAGCGCATGAACGAGGCCGTCGACGGCGAGTACCAGAACTACAAGGCCAAGGGGGGCGCGTACACCCGGGAGCACTTCTTCGGCACGCATGCCGAGCTCAAGAAGCTGGTGGAAAACCTCTCCGACGACGACATCATGCGCCTGAACCGGGGCGGACACGATCCGTTCAAGGTCTATGCCGCCTACCACGCCGCCGTGAACCACACCGGCGAGCCGACGGTGATCCTGGCCAAGACGGTCAAGGGCTACGGCATGGGCGATGCCGGCGAGGCGGAGAACACCACCCACCAGGTCAAGAAGCTCGAGTTCGAGGACTTGAAACACTTCCGCGACCGCTTCGCGGTGCCGCTCACGGACGAGGAACTGAAGGACGTGCCGTACTACCGGCCGCCCCCGGATGCGCCGGAGACCCTCTACCTCAAACGCCAGCGGTCGAGCCTGGGCGGACCGATCCCGATGCGGATGACGGACGAACAAGCCATCGAGGTGCCGGCCCTCGACGCCTTCGACGCGCAGTTGAAAGGCACCGGCGAGCGGGCGGTTTCGACCACGATGGGCTTCGTGCGCATCCTGTCCACGCTGGTCCGCGACAAGTCCACGGGCAAGCGCATCGTGCCGATCATCCCGGACGAAGCGCGCACGTTCGGCATGGAGGGCATGTTCCGACAGCTGGGCATCTACTCCTCCGAAGGGCAGTTGTACGAACCCGAGGACCACGGCGAGATCGCCTCCTACCGGGAATCGAAGGACGGTCAGGTCCTGGAGGAAGGCATCAACGAGGCGGGATCCTTCGCAGCCTGGCTGGCGGCCGCCACCTCCTACAGCACGCATCGCTACACCTTGATCCCGTTCTACATCTTCTACTCCATGTTCGGATTCCAGCGGGTCGGCGACCTCGCCTGGGCAGCGGGGGACATGCAATCCCGCGGGTTCCTGCTTGGCGCGACCGCCGGCCGCACCACGTTGAACGGCGAGGGCCTGCAGCACCAGGACGGCCACAGCCACTTGATTGCCGGCGCGATCCCCAACTGCATCGCCTACGATCCCTGCTACGGCTACGAACTCGCGGTGATCGTCCACGATGGTCTAAAGCGCATGTACGCGGACCGGGAGCGGATCTTCTACTACATCACCGTGATGAACGAGAACTACCCGCAGCCGGCGATGCCGAAGGGGGTGGAGCAGGGCATCCTCAACGGCATCTACC
>JAPPKV010000423.1 GCA_028819775.1 Gammaproteobacteria bacterium
TAGGTGCTAAGCACCGGGCCTAAAGTAGCAAAGACGCATCCTCCGGGTAAGACCGACGTGAGCGGCAAACAGCCGAGTCGTCCCCAGCCGTTTGATTCGTTGAACGTCAGCATCCAGGCGCGCGTGACGCGCTGGCCGCGGCTATTACGGGAATCCCTTATATGCAACCCTTTGCTTCGTCGCTGCAATGACGACGAAGCCATACGGTCCTGCACCCGGACACTGATGTCCGGCGGGCGAGGTGGACGGTTTGTTGGAGTCTTTGACCACCGGACACATGTGAACGAACCAGCCACCGACGATGGCGAATACCCAACGTCGACGATTGCCGAGGCGATCATGGATAGCGCCTTCGATGGAATCGTTGTGGCCGACGAGCGCGGCATCATTCGATCCTTCAATCCCGCCGCCGAGCGCCTGTTCGGGTACTCCGAAGCAGAGGCCCTCGGCCAACCGGTCGGTCTGCTGATGCCGGAACCGCACCGCTCCCGGCACCAGCGATACATCGGCCGTTATCTCGAGACCGGCGACAAGCACGTCATCGGCGTTGGCCGGGAGGTCGAAGCGGTGCGCCGTGACGGGGAGCGAGTGCCGATCTACCTGGTCATCAACGAGTTCGACTCGCCGGTGGGCCGCTGTTTCGCGGCGGTCCTGCATGACGTATCCGCCGAGGTCGAAGCTCGGGATCTGCGCAATCGCCTGACCAAGGCGGAACGACTGGGCGCTATGGCCGAAATGACGGCTGCGGTCGCCCATGAAATGAACCGGCCGCTGTCGGTCCTCGCCGTGTATGCCCAGGTAGCCCGGGAACTCGCGGAGTCGGGTTCCGCTGGGTCGAGACTGGTCTGCGCATTGGAGAACATCATCAAGCAGACCCGGCAGGCGGGTCTGGCGGTGGAACGGGTCCGGCGCCTGTTCCAAGGCGGCGAGCCCAGTTTCGAGGCGACCGACGTCAACACGCTGGTCTCGGAAACGGTGGAACTGGCCCGTACCGACGCGTCCCCGCAGGGGGTGATGATCGAGTTCTCCGCAGGTGCCGATCTGCCGACGCTGCGCTGCGATCCGGTGCAGATTCAGCAGGTTCTCCGGAACCTCTTCTGCAACGCCATCGAGGTCATGGCGGAGATCGAGTGCCGGAACGGCCGGACGATCCGGGTGTCGACCTGGGCCGGTAGGGGCAGTGTCCATGTCGCAGTGCGGGACAGCGGCCCAGGCATCGACGCCCAGGCCGTCGACGAGATTTTCGAGCCGTTCCAGTCGAGCAAGAAGGACAGCCTGGGAATCGGACTGGCCATCAGTCGTACCATCGTTCTCAACCACGGAGGCAACCTCCACGGCGAGAATGTCGTGGACAGCGACGGCCGGACGATTGGTGCGAGCTTCGGTTTTACCTTGCCGGTTTGAGCCAACGATGGACGAAACCGAAGCCAAGACCACCAACCCCACCGTGTTCGTCGTCGACGACGATGACGCCATGAGGGATGCCGTGTCCGCGCTGATGCGCAACGCCGGCATTGCCTGCCGGACGTACCCGAGTGCCCAGGCGTTTCTCGACGCGCTTGACTACATCGAGCGGGATGTCGGCGGTTGCCTGGTATTGGATATCCGGATGCCGGGAATGGACGGGTTGGAGCTGCAGGACGCGCTGACGCGAAGGGGCGTCGACCTGCCGATCGTTTTCATCTCCCGCTACGGCGACATCCCCACGGCGGTGCGCGCGATGAAAAGCGGGGCGACGGATTTCCTGTCGTTGCCCGCTGAGGGCAGGGTGCTGCGCGACCGGATCGCCTCGGCACTCGACGCGGATGTTGCCAGACGCGAGCGCCGCCGACACCTTGCGGAGCTTCGTGCGCGTACGGCGACCCTGTCGCCGCGCGAGACGGAGGTCTTCGAACGGGTGGCGACCGGTCAGGCGAACAAGGCGATCGCCATCGACCTCGGCATCAGCGAACGCACGGTGGAGATCCACCGTAGCCGGGTCATGAAGAAGATGATGGCGAACAACCTGGCCGAACTCGTGCGGATGAAGATCTTTCTCGACGCCCGAGCCTAGCAGCCTCGGAGGGGTGCCAGGCGGCTTGTGTCGGATCGAAATGCGGTGCCGCGCGCGGGACAGCGGTGGCGTTCGTACGCCGTCAACGACCCTTGAACACCGGCTTGCGCTTGCCGAGAAAGGCGGTGATGCCCTCGTGCTTGTCCTCGGTCTGCACAAGCGCACCTTGTGCGTATTTCTCGAGCATCAGCGCACCGGCCATACTGGCTTCCATGCCGAAGTGAACCATGGCCTTCATCGTACGTGGCACGAACGGCGCGAAACTAGCGAGGTGCTCCGACATGCGCCGTACTTGCGGTATCAACTCGTCGGGCGCAACGAGACGAGTTACCAGGCCCATCGACAGGGCCGCCTTGGCATCGATGGGCTCACCCATCAACATCATCTCCATCGCCCACGCCCGGCCGACCAACCTGGGCAGCCGCGCTGTTGCGCCGCCACCGGGAATGATGCCCAGCTTTCCCTCGGGCGTCGCGAACTGGGATCGCGGGGTCGCTATACGGAGATCGCAGCCCAACGCGACCTCCAGCCCGCCACCCATGCAGAAGCCGTCGATCGCTGCGATGGTCGGCTTGGGTGTCCGCTCGAGTTGCTCCGCCAGCCCCTGCACGATCGGTTCGAGAGCCTTTTGAAGATCGCGGTCGAGGACCTCCGAAAGGTCCGAGCCCGATGCGAAGGACCGCCCGCCCGCACCGGTGATCGCGATGACCTTGACGTCGTCGTTCGTGGCAGCGTCGCCGACGGCTTGCTGTAGCTCGCGCAGGGTTGCGAGCGAGATGGCGTTGTGCTTCTCGGGTCGATTGATCGTCACAAGCGCCAGCGGACCTTCGGCCTCGTATCGGATCTCGCGATAGCTCACAACGGCAGTCCTACAATAGATCGGCAGGCCAAGTTTGACATGATTCGTCCCGGATGGGCCGTTGCCATGAAGGGTGATGCTGGGACAAGCCTGGGAGCGCCGGTTTTGCCGGGCTCTCAACTATCGCGGTTGGAGAAAATGAACCCGGGGCCCTCGACGAGGTGCCCCGGGAGGTTGGAACGCAGATCCGGAGAGGGGATCGGGATGGTTCC
>JAPPKV010000496.1 GCA_028819775.1 Gammaproteobacteria bacterium
TGCCGTCGGGAATGCGAGACCGAGCTCGCACGATCCGCCTGAAACACGACGCGGCGCACGACAGCGTCGGCCGGTTGCGGCGCGGCCACCGTCACGCGTCCAGCCCCCTCGAGGCACCGGGCGCGCTACATCCCATGGTCCGGCCGCACCCCGAAAACGGCACCGAAGCCCTGTTCCTGGGTCGCCGCCAAGACGCCTACGTAGAGGGTCTGCCGCTGGCCGAAAGCGAAGCCTTCCTCGATGAAGTTTGGCGCTACGTCGCGCGCCCAGATGCCACGTGGACGCAGCAATGGCGCGTTGGCGACCTGCTCATCTGGGATAACCGCAGCGTCATGCACCGGCGCGCCGCCTTCGACCCGAATGCCCGCCGCCTGATGCGCCGCACACAGGTCCGGCCGTCGTAGGGACGACCCTATCGTGCCCGGCAGGGCACGCGCCCGCGAAGGTGGCCGGGACGGGCAAGCCCGTCCCCTACGGCCGCGTTGTTCCTTGCCGCGCCAGACACGCCCGTGGTCTTTCTGGTCTACAATCAACGCATCGCTGACGCGCCGGCGTCAGCGACGCACAGGCGCGTAGCTCAGTTGGTTAGAGCGCTACCTTGACATGGTAGAGGTCGTTGGTTCGACTCCAATCGCGCCTACCACATCCGACAGGCCCGGTCGTGGGGGCGGGCCGTGATCGGTTCATCGCGATGGGCCGTGCCCGTGATCGGCGTGATCCAACGCTATGCGTGGGTACTGGCCGAACTTCAGAGACTCGCAAGAAACTGGGCGTCGTAGATTGGCCAGGTCTCAACCTGGGCGAATGAGCCCCCGGCGGAACCGGTCAGCTTGATCGCCCGTTGCGGCGAGTAGCGATCGATGTACGACCGCAGACTCCGTGCCTGGGTGCGGCTACCACTTTTCACCTCGACCGGAACGATGCGCCCGCCCCGGTCACGGTGTAGGAACTCGATTTCGGCGCGCGCTTCGTACCAACCGAAAGTGGGGTGACCCACATGTGCTGCAAGCTCGGTCTGGACGAAGTTCTCGGCGACATAGCCCTTGTAGGTGACCCGTTGGTCATGTTGTTCGGCGTACGTCATGCCGAGCATGTGGCCAAGCAATCCAACATCGAAAAGGTAGAGGCGGAAGCGGTTGGGCTTCGCGAGAGCCGCCAAAGGGGATTGGGGTCTGCCCTCGATCGGAAAACACTTCCAGACGAGGCGAGCATGTTCCAGCCAATCTATGGGACCCACTAGGTCGCGGTAGCGTTGCTTTTGCGGCACCACGCCCTTGAACCGGTAGCGCTGAACAGAGCCTTCCCGATGGGCGGCCAGTTGTACGGGAACGCTGTCGAACACTCGTTCGATGTGTTGGGCATCGAGTTTGCCAGCGTACTTGCCGAAATCGCGCCGATAGCCGTCAAGTAGATGGCGGTGGATCCGTCCGACGGTCTCGACGCGGGCCATCAGGCTTGCGTCTTCCAACCACGTCGCGACGGCTTCGGGCATTCCGCCGACGAAGTAGTAGTCAAGAAGGAGCGCCCACAGGTTCCGATGTACCGTGGCGGTCCGTCTGTTGGCGATGGTCGTGGCGGTTGCGCAGCGCTGGCCGCCGGACTGGCTGTGGTGAGCGCGGTAGGCCGCTAGCAGCGCTGTCCGGCCCGCAGCCATCAGGAACTCCTCGAAGCAGAGCGGGAAGAGATCGAGTTTTTCGACCTTGCCGACCGGAAAAGACCTCAACAGCCCGATGTTCGATCCGGAGGCGCAGACGAATGCCTTGGGGAGGCGTTCCGCGAAGTACTTGAGCGAATCCACAGCCCGTTGGCACTCGCCGATCTCATCGAAGAAGATCAGGTCGTGCGCAAGATCGATGTTGTCGTTCAACTCGATTTCCGCCTTCTCGATGATCGCCTCGGGTGCTAGGCTCTCGGCGAACAGATCTGCGAGGCGTGGCTCCGCGCGGAAATCCAACCAGTGGACCTTGCGGAACTCTCTCGGCCCGAAGGACTTGCCGATCAGCCAGGATTTCCCGACCTGTCGTGCGCCGTCGATCAGGATTGGCTTGCGCACTGCGCGTCGTTTCCAATCGACAAGATCGCTGTAAGCGAGGCGAGGTAGGCCAACCTGCGAGACGGACGAGTCGCCTAAAGGCGGTTTTATGCGCATAAAAATGGGGAATACACACAGTTTCATGCGCATGATAGCGGACGCGTGGTCCGTTGTCGTGCGGAATGACGGCGGAGACCACGCTCATCCGAGATGCGCCCGGCTAGTGGGTCGTTAATGGATCACGCGATCAACCGTCTGGTTCTTTAGCCGAGACGACTACAAGCGACGGCGAGTAGTGATGCAGCCAACCGAGCAGGAGTTAAACGGCGCGCCCTCGCGGGCGCTAGCTGCCGCGTTCGAGGAGCATCATCGGCGCGTGTTCCGCGCGGCTTTCCGCGTCACCGGCAGCATCGACGACGCGGAAGACGTCCTGCAGACCGTGTTCCTGAACATGATGAAACGGGAGACCGCCGCTGGCCTCGAATTGGGCAACGATCCCAAGAGTTACCTGTGCCGCGCGGCGGTGAATGCGGCCGTGGACGTCTTGCGGGCCAGGAAGCGCAAGACGGCCATGGAGTCGGAGGCCGACCAAGAGGAAACGGCCGGTGCCGACGTCGGGGTCGCGCGCCGGGAGCTACGCCGGCAACTCCGAGATGCGCTGTCGCGGTTGTCTCCCCGGGCGGCGTCGATCGTCGCGCTCCGTTTCTTCGAGGGATACGGCAACGCGGAGATCGCCACGATGCTCGGGACCTCCTCGTCGTCGATTGCGGTAACGCTGCACCGGGCTCGACGACGATTGAAAGCCGAACTGCACGAGGTAGGGCCATGAACGAGACGGACGAAACGACGAAGTCCAAGCCGGTCCTCGACGCGGACGATCCAAGCCGGGACGAATTGCTTGACAAAGCGCTGGCCGCGGTTTGCGAGGAAGAGCCGCCGGCCGGCGCCGAACAGGCGGCAGCGGCGCGCGTGCGACGGGCATTGGACTTGCCGGCGGGTCGCGCTGGCAATCTGACCGACTACGAGAGCCTGATTCCGGACTACCTGGCGGGGAGCCTCAACGACGCCCAAAGGCTGTTGTTCGA
>JAPPKV010000190.1:0-9572 GCA_028819775.1 Gammaproteobacteria bacterium
TCCTCTTCGCCAGCGTCATGATCCTGTTCGTGGTGCCGGCGCTGACGATGATCGTCGCGGGGCGGGATCGCCGGGCGTGATCCCTGCCAGAACACCATCATGGGTTGTTGCTTTGCGATGCTGGCCCTTCCCGACACGTGTCGACCCCCACAATGATCCAGCAACCTTTGCGTCGAACAACGAATTGGCATATTATTTCCAATAATCAACGGAAAATCGTTGATATTGACAAATGATTCACGAATTCGCTGTGTCCAATTTCTTCTCCATTCGAGAAGAGGCGGTCGTCGATCTACGTATTCGGGGGACGGCACCGGATCTCAGCTACTTCCGGCGCAGCGCCGCGAAACCGTCGTTGCGCCTTCCCGCAGCGATCGTGCTGATGGGACCGAACGGATCGGGCAAGACGACGTTGCTGACGGCATTGATCAGGGTTCTACAGATCGCATCCGCGCGCTTGGGCGACAGCACACCCATCGAGTCGGTGATCCCGTTTATGTCGGAGAAGACCCGGCGGATGCCGACTCGGTTCTGCCTCGTGACGGAGGAAGACTGGCTTGCCCCCGGCGATGCTCCCCAAGTGTTTCGGTACATCGTGGAGATCGATCATGGGGTCAGCGCAGCCAATGGGTTCGAGAATCTTGCCGACCGGTCTGTTTCGGTACGCTCCGAGAAGCTGTTCCACTTTCCAAGGGGTCGTCCGCGAAGGCTCCTCGACCGGGCTTCGGCTCCGACGTCGATCTATACCGCTCCCGAATTTGGGTTGCGGGCCCAGGATGATCGCCTCAAGGCTGTCCGCCCCGATTCTTCGGCGATCTCTACCCTCAACGAACTCAACGTTGAGCTTGCAGGCAGAATAGCCGAACGGTTTCAAAGCTACCTGCATTCAACCAACCTTGACCCAAGGGGAAGCCTCAATGAAACCGTGTTGGGGAGCATGTCTGAGGCGGCTCCCGAGCTGATCCGTCGTGTCGGCAGAGAGATCCAATGTGCCGACCTTGGCATTCGGGGTATGGAGGTAAGGGACGGCAATGCCGGACGAACCTTCTGGTTCGAACACAAGGGAGTGGATGCACCCATACCCCTGGGTCTTGAGTCGCACGGGACCCAAAGGCTCCTACACCTGCTCCCCCAGATCGGGTTGGCCTTAGACACCGCCGGGCTCGCTGTCCTTGACGAAGTCGACGCCGACCTCCACGTCGACCTCGCCAACGAGTTGATCGGTTGGTTCCGATCTCGCGAACGCAATCCGAGGGGCGCCCAACTGTTCCTAACGACTCACAACGTTGGCCTACTCGATGATCGCGAGAAGGAGGAACTGTTCATCGTCGAAAAGGATCCTTCCGGCAGCACGAAGGTACATGGCGCCCAAGACGTCGAGGGACTGCGTCGGGACGCCCGTCTGTACCCCAAGTATCGTGCAGGTGCGATTGGCGGCATCCCCAGCTTGGGCTGAACAATGCCTCGCAGTCGGAGGGCACGTCGCGGTCGGGTTTTTGCGCGTAGGCGCGTGGTTTTCATTGGCGGGGAGGGTCAGAGCGAGAGGGCATTCGCACGCTTCCTCCAGCAATGCTGCACCGACGCGGTACTCGACGTTCATTTGAGATCTTGGGAGGGAAGCGGCGGCGACTCCTTGTCCGTCGTAAGCGACATGGCGACTCCGAATTGCGGCAACTCCTCACAGCAATCGGATTGATGTCCTAGTTGACCACTAGAAATGCGAGACGCCGCCGTCGATGGCGATGGTGTCACCGGTGTGGTAGCTGCTCTCGTCGCTGGCGAAGTACACGGCGATGCCCTTGAAGTCCTCCGGCTGACCCCAGCGCCTTTGGGGAATCCGCTTGATCACCTTCGTCTGGAACGCCTCGGTCTGGAACGCCCGTTCGGTCATCGCGGTTTCGATCCAGCCCGGGATGATCGCGTTGGCCCGGATGCCGTAGCGCGCCTGACCCACAGCCAATGACTGGATCAGGGCGATCACCCCGGCCTTGGTGGCCGAGTAGTGCTCGCTACCGGCCGCCCCGAAACGCGCGGTACCGCTGCTGGTCACCACCAGCGAGCCGCCGCGGCCGGATTTGCGCATGTGCTTGACGGCTTCCCGGAACGTGAACATGACGCCGTCCATGTTCACCTTGAACACCCGGTGCCAATCCTCGATGGTCATCGCGTCGAACTGCGCGCCGCCGCCGCCAACGCCTGCATTGGCAAAGCAGGAGTCCACGTTTCCGAAGATGGCCAGTGTCTCCGAGAACGCGTCGACGACCTGGGATTCGTCGCTGACGTCGCAACGCAACGCCGCGATTCGGCCGCCGTATTGTTCGAGGGTCTCCTTCGCCGCCGCGTTCTTGTCCTCGTTGGTACCCCAGATGCACACGCCAGCGCCGTGCTCCGCCAGGCCCTCCGCGAACCCCAAGCCGATGCCGCCGTTGCCGCCGGTCACGAGTGCCACTTTTCCGGTTAGGTCGAACATTACTGCCTCCGATGGTTGAGCGCCAAGAATAACCCACGACGCCCGGCGAAACGCTCACCGGTCACACCGCCTTGTGAGCTATTTCTTACACGGCGCGTCGCATCCTTCCTGCATCTTTCGCGCCACTACCCGGCTAGTCTCGGCAGGCATGGACGAGTTCTACAAGATCGTCTTCGCGTTCCCCCGGATGGTGCGCGATCTGGTGCGAGGATTCCTGCCGACACCGTGGACCGACGGCCTGGATCTCGAACGGCTGGAATTGCTGCCTACCGCCTACGTCAGTGACAGTTGGCACAAGCGCTACGGGGATAGGGTTTGGAAGATTCCCTACCGCGAGGGCACGGACCATCCGCCTGGCGCATATGCGGCGCTCCTGCTTGAGTTCCAGTCGGAGGTCGACCCCACCATGCCGGTGAGAATGCTGGTCTATGCGGGTCTCCTAATGCAGGAACTCCTACGGCAACGCCAAGGAGTGGTTTCAGACGTCAGGCTCCCGCGTGTTATGCCGGTGGTCATCCACCGGGGCCGGAAACGTTGGACCGCGCCGTTGTCGCTGACAGAGATGACGTTGCCCGCGCGCGACATGGAGGACTACCAACCCAGGATGTCCTACTTGCCGCTTGACGAATGGCATCTCTCGCCACACGATTTGCCCAATGACAACCTCGTGTCGTCACTGATTGCGCTGGAAACAAGCGAGGGCGAAGCGCTCGACCGTGCAGTGGCCACACTAGCCATTCTGCTCGACGATCCCATCGACGCAGAGGTCAGGCGGGCGTTTCGGGAATGGGTGGAACACCTGCGACCACTTCAGGCATTGGCAAGGGGACGGTCGAGCGCGGCGATGTTGACGGAGGAGAAAATGACCCTGTTGGAAAGCGTTAACGAGAGGCTCCAGAAGTACTACGACGAACTCGAGCGGCAAGCCGACGAGCGGGGTATGGCCCGGGGCCTGGAACAAGGCATAGCCCGTGGGCGGGAGCAGATATTGATCGAAGAGAGAGCCCTTCTTCGTCGTATGGCGGCGCGGCGCTTTGGCGACGACGTCGCCGCCAGCGTTGCGGCGATGCTCGTGGACATCGAGGACAGCGAGGGGTTCGCGGCCGTGGGCGACGCGATTGTCGACTGCACCACGGGTTACGAGATACTGCAGCGTGTGATCGCCTATCGTCGATCAGTGGCGTCACTACGCTCGTGAGCTAAGGCGCCACCCCTTCGACCGTACTACTGTTCAGACCGGGATCAGTCACCGCGCCCGGTCGAAGGCGACGCGGAACCCCAGGGTCGGCGAACGGTGGTTCGGCGAGACGTGGTTGCTGAAGTCCATGCGCGCGGTTTCGCCGATCGGCAGCAGGTAGTTGCCGCCCTTGACGACCACCGAATACCTGCCGGAGGCACCGGATACGCTGCGCGTCCACTCCGAGACGTTGCCGCCCATGGCCAAGAGACCATCAGGCGTCGCGTCGTAATCGTCCTGCTCCACCACGCGCGGGCGTCTTTGCACCTGGTCCGCCGGGGCCGTGTTCACCGCCGCGCGCCAGTCGTTGCCCCAGGGATACACCCGCCGCCCATGCCCGGACGCGGCGCTCTCCCACTCCTCGGCGGTGGGTAGCCGGCCTCCCGCCCAGGACGCGAAGGCGTAGGCCGACCACCAGTCCACGTTGACCACCGGCAGATCGGGTTCAAGGATCTGGGTGTCCCAATCCGGGGGTCGATGGCTGTGGCCGCGGGGTTGATTCGTTTCCGCGTGCAGACCGAAGCCCACGAACGGATCCCCCAGGAACGAGTCGTACTCGCGCCGGGTGACCTCCCGCACCGTGAGGTGTACCTCCCGCATCGCCGGTCGATCTCCTTCAGAGAACAATCGGCCGATCAACGACAGTCGGTCCCGGGGAATGTAGGCCAGCAGGCTCGGCACCCGGGCGTCCTCCGGGATGCCGACGGAGTATTCGCCAACGGCCAGCACGACGGTGTCCGCCGGGGTGCGCCAGGGCGTGGCGCGGGGCCGCGAGTCGTACACGCAACGAAATCCCAGGTACGGCGACCGGTAGACGGCCGGGGCGCGGCGGTTGAGTACACCCAGGCTGTAGAGATCCCGGGGCGCGTTGTAGCCGTTGCCTCCCATGACCAGGGCGCTGCGTGACGGGTCGCCCACGACGGCCCACTCGGAGACGTTGTGGCCCATTTCCGCGATGCCCAGCGGCGTATCGGTCGCGGGGTATTCGTCGCACGGCCGGGTCGCGTTCAGAAGCGGGTCGAGATAGGGCCAGGGTTCCGAGGTGAAGTCGTCGCCCCAGGGGTAGCGTCTCCCCTCCGGGCCGAGGGCGGCGGCGGTCCACTCGCCACCGGTCGGTAATCTCCCGCCAGCGGCGCCGCAGTACGCCCACGCGTCGTAGAACGTCAGTCCGTTGGCCGGGGCATCGAGGCGCCCGCTGATCACGTGGTCGCGTGTGTCCGTGTCGTATTGCCAGCCGAGCGGCTGGCCCGGTGCCAGATCCTCGAGTCCCGACTGGAACGGCAGCCATTGGAGGAACCGGTAGAAGTCGCCCTGGCGGACCTCGCAACGGTCGAACCATAGGGGTCGACGAATCTCCAGGCGACGGGAACCGGAGGCGAAGACATGGTCGAAGGATCGCAGATAGGCGAAGTGGTCGAGATTGCGAAGCAGCACCTCGTCGAGACGCTTTCCCGGCGACTCTCCTCGGACGGCGTCGTCGAAGCGGATGCCCACCGTGTCGAAGTCCATCACCAGCGGCTGCAGCTTGAGGATCGCGGCCACCACGCAGACCGCCGCCACCGCCACCAGGATGCGGCGAACGATCATGCCCGCCTCCAGACGACCACCACGATGCCGACGGCGAACAACGCGGCCACCACGCCGTAGAACAGCGTCTGGAGGAACTCGCCCCTGAATCTCACGACGGGATAGCGCGACTCGATCCCCACGCCGCCGATCTCGACGGCGTTCTCGTCCACCGGGAGCAGCAGTCGCCCCGAGTCGTCCAACCCGGCGTAGACGAAGCCGGTCACGAAGTCGTCGACACGGGCGTTGACCACGGTGACCACGCGCCAACGCGGCTCGGGGTCCGGAACCACCCCGGGCATCGGCATCAGGATCACGCCATCCTGTCCCAAGGGCACCCGCAGGCCCTCGTAGATCGCGGGGTGCAGGCCAAGCTGCACGGTCACCGACGTCTGCTCCTCGCCCGTTCGCGCCGGCTGTTCGGGACCGCGCAGCCACACCGCGAGATAGAGGGGCCGGTTGACGGAAACGGCCATCGCCTGGCCGCGCCGGCCGGGGTCCGTGCGCGACACCACGGTCATGGTGCCCAACGGACTCTCGACCGGCATCGACAATTCGTCGGCCAGAGATCTGACGAGTCCTTCCTCCGCCGCGCTCAGCGGTTCGTCGGCGCGACCGAGGACGTCGCGCTCGAAGTCGAAATCGGGAAGCGGCGACTCCCGGCCGGCGTCCGCATCCGCCTGCGCCGATTGCATGAAGGCGAACAGGCCCCGCAACGCGGTCGCGAGGTCGAACGTCAACTCCGACGGCGACTCCGGTCCCGGTGGACGCGCCACCCTGAACCGCGTCGTTCCGGTGCCGGACTCGACCGCGCCGCCAGAGGGTTCCGCGCCCTGCGTATCCCCCGACCGTATCGGGGCGCCGATGGCACCCGTTCGCGGCAACTCCAGGTATTCGCTTGCCGGCGCGCCGCCAAAGCGACCGGCGAGCCCAAGATCGTCAAGCGGATAGCGCTCGCGCGAGTCCAGCGTCCCTGCCAACGAGACGTCCTCCGGCAGAGTCGACGACGACGGGTTCGTTCCGGCTCCCGTCTCGCCTTCCAGCATGCCCGGCGCCGACCGATCCCGCCGCAGCCGACCCGCGAGGAAGGTCCCCGCGCCGCTGTCCGCGTCTCCCGGCGCCCCGGCAAGGAAGTGCCAGTGCCGCGGCGACGTCCCATGCGCCTTCAGGATCGACATGGTGATGTAGAACTCCCGGATGCTGTAGACGTCGATCCGCACGGCGGCGAGCTGTTCCTCGCGCAGGCTGCCGAGGTATGCGTCCAGGGCGTTGTCGTGTCGCAGAAGCTCCTCGCGCCGGAACACCGTGCCCGTGTAGTAGTCGCGCACGAAGCCGTGGTGCAGTTCCAGGATCGGCATCAGGGCGTGCTGCGGATTGCGATCCGGACCCCAGGTCACGTAGTCGTGCAGCCGCGCCGGCGGACTGGTGGGCAGCGCGTTCATGACGAAGGAGGTGGCCAGCTCGCGACTCAGGAGCACCGCGACATCCTCCGTCTGTTCCAGCTTCTCCTGCTCCTGTTCGTGACTGGCCATCAGGGTGACCACGATCATGATGATGACGATGGCCGCGCTGTTGGCGAGGATGTCCGCCAGCGCCACGCCCGCGAACGGCGGAAACAGCGACCGCGCCGGTCGGGCCATTATCGCTGTCGCCCCCCCGCAAGAGGCTCTCACGCGAACCCGGTTCCGATGCCGTATCGTCGCAATCATTCGTCCAACCGCGGCGCCACCGCTAGTCCACCGCCTCTTTCACGTACGCCGGGATGTCGTTCAGGGCGACGGACTTCAGGAGTTCGTCGTTGGCGACGATCCAGCCGATGGTCAGCTCGCGCCCGGGCAGGATGGCGCGGATGCAGTTGCGGGCTTCCGCCATGGTCGCCACACCGCCCTCGAGGATCGCGAACACGATCTGCTGGCGCTCGGCACGGTAGATGCGCCGGACGTAGTCGACGAACGGGCTTTCCGGCGCGCAGATGCGCCCGCTGCCCACCGCCTCGCCGGTTTCCACGATTCGCACTTCGGCCGGGAAGGCAAGCACCACGTAGCCTGCACCGCCCGCTTCCCAGCCCACCCGGTACAGGCCCTCGTCGGACGCGGCCTCGATGCGCTCCACCAGCGCCGCCTGGGAGAGCAGGTTCATGATCAGGAAGAGCACAAGGAGGAGGGCGAAGAGGCCCCCGAAGATCTCCACCATCGGCGCGCTGTTCGTCTCCTGGTCCCGAGCCGATGCCGACTCGATCATGGCCCCGGGGGTCCCCGCGGGTCATCGCCTCGGGACGGTTTGCGGCTCGAGCCCGCGCCGTTACGCACCCAGTTCTCGAAGTCGCCGAGGATGTTGTCCTCGCGGCGTTGCAGGCCGATCTGCAGAAACGTCAGGACGACGGACAGCGACAGCGCGATCAGGGTGGTATCGAAGGCGATGCCCAGTGGTGCGATGGCTTCCCCGAGTTCGCCGGAGAGGTCGGACAGACCCCGGCCCGAGCCGATGATGTTCTGGATGCCGTCCGCCGCCAGCGAGATGCCGAGGACGGTGCCGATGAAACCGAGGATGGGAATCGCCCAGTTCAGGTATCGCGGCACGACATAGAAGTCCGCCGACTTGCGCCACATCATCTCGACGAATCCGTCGATCTCCAAGGCTCGTGCGACGGCATCGCCATGGGCGCGCACCAGCATGGAATCGTCATCGACAGCCGATAGCAGACGCCGCTCCCGGTTCACCGCCCAGGCCTTGTTGCCAAGCAGGAGCAGTCCCCAGAAGAACAGCACCAGGGTGAGGGGCGGAATGATCCCGCGTTGCGTGAACTTGGCCGCCAGGAACTCCCAGGACGGCACCGTGAGGCCGACGTAGTGGATCGCGAGCACCGCGCCCGTGCCGAGGGCCACGGCCATCACCAGCGACAGCACCAGCGGCGGACCGGACAGCGCGCCGCCGAGCCGGTCGGAGACGGTCACCGCCCGGGCGGTCGAATTCCGGCCATTGAGCACGATGTAGATGCCGTAGAGAACCGGGGCCATCAGCAGCATCGACAGGTTCGATTCGATCCGCAACGGCACGTCCACCAGCGCCAGGACGGGAAACAGGCCCGTCACCGCCATCGTCGCCGCAAGCAGGACGAGCAGGATCAGCGCCGTGAATTCGGCCGACCGGCCGTGGTGGAAGCCTTGAAGCCATGTGGCGGACGGTGGCGCGAAAAGCGCGACCCATGCCGGGACGACGAGTCCCACGCCCACGGCGACGCCGAGCCAAAGCGGCGCACTCAAGGCGTGGGTCAGGCTGCCGCCCGAAACCGCGCAGACGACGGTGAAAGCGGCAAGCCAGAGATTGGGGTTCGGCATTTCAGGTCCTTAAGGCCGTCGGGCGGGGTTCCCGTGCGCCCGCTAGAGCGCGCACTTCCAAACGCGCCCGCCAGGGCGGGCACTCTCGCCGCGCGCCGCCATGATCGCGCGCAGCCGCCGGAATTCCGCCACATAGGAAAGGCGCAACAGCCAGCGAACGACGGCGTGCTTGCCGCCGAGGTCCGGGCCCTTGAACACCGCCTCGGGCGGAATGCGCACGCTAACCGATACGCCGAGAAACGCAAAGACGTTTTCCAGCGTCTCGTCGTGGCCCCGCAGGAGGTCGTCGCTTCGCAACACCAGGACCTGGTGCGGCGGGAACACCGCGAACAGGTTGCGAAGCTGGCCGCTGTACAAGCCGCGCGAGCGGTAGGCGTGCCGTCTGGCCGCCGACTCCGGGCCCTTCGGATCGGGGCACCGCCGCAGTCGCCGGCGCTCCGCCAACAAGGCCAACCAGAGAGGCCGATGCTCATTGCCCCTGCCGCGCTCCATGGCGTAGTGCGACAGGGCGCGCTCGACGGGGTCGCGCAGGATGACAATCACCTTGAGGGAAGGGTTATAGCGGTGCAGTTGCGCCGCCACGTCGGGCAGAAACAGGTAGATCGGCGTCGATTCGCCGCACACCGCCGTGGCCGGCCGGCGCTCGATCCGGCGGGCGTAGCGCGCGTCGATTTCCTCGGGCGTCCAGTCGGGCGAGTAGTCCGGCGAGTCGAAGACGTGGCCCTCCCGGGACGCCACGGCGATGGCGGGATGGCGGGAGAGGAAGTGGGCGAGTGCCGACGTGCCGCTCTTCTGGGCACCGGCGATGACGAAATCGACCATCCGAGGTGCCGTCTGCTCGGCCTCCCCCGCTGAGGGCTCTTTCATGGGGGGGGGGGGGGCCGCGGGCGCGCCCCCCCCCCGCCGGCGGGGGGGGGGGGGGGGGGGGGGGGCGGGGCCCCCCCCCCGCGCGCGGGCGCGG
>JAPPKV010000190.1:9582-15884 GCA_028819775.1 Gammaproteobacteria bacterium
CGCTCCCCCGCTGAGGGCTCCTTCATGCGAGGAGCCCGCCCCTCGCGCTCCCTCGCTGAGGGCGCCCCGGACGACGCAACTCCTTGCGGTTGGTCGTGTTCGAGACGCGACGACGCCGCGATCGAGGTTCCAGGTTCGTGTTTCCAAATCCGGTCGATATCGAGTAGCAACTCGTGGAATCGCCGCCGTTCCTCGTGAAGAGAATGTGATTCCACCGTGGCCGCGGCGTTGACGTGCAGGCGATGACGGGCCGCAAGCGGCAGGGCGACGGCCTTCATCGTCGCGCTGGCGAGTTTCGCGGGGTCGTCCTCGGCTACCAGGCAGTTGTCGCCATTCCGGCAGAACCCTCTGTTTCCCACGCAGTCAAGCGTGACCACCGTGCAACCCTTGGCCATCGCTTCGAGGGCGGGAAGGTAGAAACCCTCCTCCGATCGAGGCAGGCAAACGGCCACCTGCGTGCGTTCGAGCAGGCTTAGGAACGCGTCCCGGTTGATGAAACCATCCAGCGTGACGTGCGCTATCCCCGCGTCGTCCAGGAGGCCGGACAGTGGGGCGGCCAGGTCTTGTCGTTTGTAGCCGACGATGACGACCGTTTCGGACCGTTCGTCGAAGCCCACGGCCCCGCGGCAATCGACCGGCGACGCACTGCATTCGGTGCCGTTGGGAATGGTGAACACCGCGCCGTTGACGCGGCCGGTGGCACGGATCGCTTGCGCGACCTCGTCGCTGACGCAAATGCGTACGGCGCGCTGGGCCAGATAGCCGTGCAGTTCGGTACCCGCATGCCCGTGCCTGACGTGCTGGATCAGGTTGATACGTGGATTCGCGATGCCGCCCAGACCGGCCCGAGTGACGTAGCGCCAATCGGTCCCGGCCAGGAAGAGGATGTCCCGACCGCCGGGCCGCCATCGGTCGACGCGCTCGTCGGGCGTCGTCGGCCAAAGGGTTGCCTGCTCGCGTTTGAGCCGGCCGGTTTCCGTCTTCCCGGCAAACAAAATCCGCCGGGTGTGTCCCGGTAGGCGCGCGATGTGCCCGTAGTAGTGGGCGTGCTTGACATGCCCCCCGGTCAGTCTTTCGTATTGGCGGTGGAACCAAACGGTCCGGGTCGGTGAAGTCATGCCGGTGCCAAGCGTTGGGCCACGGCTTCGCAATCGGCGCGACTGTAGAAACTAGTCCATGCACCCCCGCGATCCACGAGTGCCGCGAGCAGTCGGTCGATGTCCGCATCCCGGTAGACCGCGTGGTCGTTGCGGCTGGACAAGGTCACCGCCTTGGCTTGCGCGTGCCCGAGCATCCCAAACAACGCCTTGCCACCGCTCGCGACGAGATCCTCGTAGCGGACGATCCGTTCGGCCGCCAGCCCATCGCCGTAGTGGGCGAAGAACCAGTTGATGATGGTCAACTGCCTCGCGAGGTTATCGGGATCCTGATTCAGAGCCCTGTGCAGACCCGGATCGAACTGTTCCCCCGCCGGTATCCGCCCGCGGTTTACCGGCATGTCAACTGTTTGCCAAGACGCCAATACGGACAGTGGATTTCGCACCAGGCCAATGCAGCGAAAGCCCGGTGTAAGTTGCGGCAACAGCGCAGCGAATAGCGCGTTGTGCTTGATGAGGAGAGAGAACCCTTCGGACAACGGTTTGTCTATGTCGACTTCCGCTTGGGCAACCTGCCGTCTTCGCAGACCGTCGACAGCATCCGCACCAACCACGTTGTCGGCAAGACGTCCATGCACCTGAACGGTGCTCGCACGTCGTCGGGTCGCGATGCGTTCGCGGGTTCGCCGCGCGAAACGCTCGATCGTCGCCAGTGCTTCGGACGGTGTTGCCAGACCCGCGAACTCGGCCCGCGCCATCGGTTCGGACAAGGCCACGAAGTTCGGCAGGTCGCCAGCCAACCGACACGCCAGCGAACTTCCCGAGCGTGGAATGCCTGTCAGCAGCCACGTCTCGTTCGGACGCAAACCCGCAGGACCAGCGTTGGCGAAAGCGGTCATGGGTAGATTCTAGCGCCCCGGCAAACGAGGATGGCCCCAGTGGTGCTGGTCGTGGTACTCGCGCCGTCGCGGTCCGATCAAGACGTCACTCAAGCTCGAGAAGAACGCGACAAACACGCAGCCGCTTGACGCCTGATCCCAATTGGCGGTGTGTCCGGGTCAAAGTGATATCGCCGCGATCTCAGCCGAAGCTGCGTGTGTCCGGGTCGTGGATGGCGGCGTGTACAATTCGCCGCCCTTGCCCTAGCCGTCTCGATCGATGACTCCCCGATCTGCGCTGACGGAGTTCCGTCAGCTCGGTGTCCTTGCGATGCCGATCATCGTCGCCCAGCTCTCGCAGATGGGCATGGGCGTTGCGGACGCGGTGATGGCCGGCCGGGTGAGTGCCACGGACCTCGCCGGGGTGACGCTCGGCGGCAACTTCTTCTGGCCGACGATGCTTTTGATGTCCGGCATCGTCATGGCCGTGACGCCGTCGGTGTCGCAGTTGAACGGCGCCGGCCGCATCGGCGATGCCGGGGCGGTCGTTCGGCAGGCGCTGTGGATCGCCCTCGTCGGCGGTTTGATGTTGACGCTGTTGTTGCGCAACGCCGAGCCCGCCTACCGGTTCTTCGGCGTCGACGAACAGGCGATTCCCGTGGCCGTCGGCTACCTGTCCGCGGCGAGCCTCGCCTTGGTGCCCCTGCTCAGCTACACCGCGTTGCGCTGTCTGGCCGAGGGAATGTCGTGGACGACGCCGGCGATGTGCATCAGCCTCAGCGCCCTGCCGTTGAAGATCCTGCTCAACTGGCTGTTCATGTACGGTTCGCCCGCGCTCGGCATCCCCGCGATGGGCGGCGTTGGCTGCGGCTGGTCGACCGCCGTGGTGATGAGCTGTACGTTCCTGGCGATGCTCGTCGTGGTGTCGAGGTCCAGGATGCGGGCTTCGAACCTGTTCACCGCGTTCTCGTGGCCGAGACTAGGTGCCATCCGGGATCTACTGGTCGTCGGGGTACCCATTGGTCTTGCCCTCCTGGTCGAGGTGGGATTCTTCTCCGTCGCCGGCCTTCTGATCGGTCGGCTGGGCGTCGAAGCCGTGGCCTCCCACCAGATTGCCTTCAACGTCGCCGGCATCGCGTTCATGGTTCCCTTGGCGCTGGGCATGGCGGCGACGATTCGCGTCGGCTTCAACGTTGGTGCCGGCGACCGGGCGGCGGCGCGGCTGTCCGCCTGGGTCGCAGTTTCAACGACCCTCGTCTGGGGGATATGCATTGCGACGGTCATGCTGACCGCCCGCTTCCCGATCGTTGGTCTCTACACCAACAACGCCGAGGTGATCAATCTGGCTGCGGCACTACTCGCTATCGGCGCGTTGTTTCAGGTCTTCGACTCCGCCCAGGCGACCACGATGGGCGCACTGCGCGGCTACAAGGAAACCGTGGCACCCATGTGGATCGCCGTGGTCGCGTATTGGCTCGTGGGTCTACCCGTCGGCGCGGCGCTGTGCTTCGGCGTCGCGAGCTTTCCACCTCTACACGGGTTGTTGTCGAGTGCCTTCGGCGCGCCCATCGGCGTCTACGGCCTGTGGTGGGGTCTCGTGGTCGGACTGGCCGTCGCCGCCGTTGCTTTGGTGGCTTGGCTGGTTCGGGTCTCGAGGAGCCGCCCGACCATTCTCGTTCCGCGGAATCCGTCAATGTGACGGGTTGATCGCAAGCAATCTCACAACGGGGCTGCCGACCTTTCAATCGAGCGTGAGATCGGAAAGGCGATGGACGTTGCACGTCGGCTGGCCTAGTGACTTGCGGCTCCCCAGGCCTCGCTACGTCTCACCGACGGGTGACAAGGGAAAACGGGCGCGCACCTCGCCGCGAAACTCGGCGATCTGCTCCGACAGCCTCTGATGGTCGGTGGCTAGGCCATCGACCCTGGCTTCCACGGAAACGAACCGCCCTTCAAGACCGTCGAACCGCCTTTCGAGGGTGCCCAGCCTCTCGTGGACCTTGTCGAACTTGGCGTCGACCCTGTCGAACTTCGCGTCGACCTTGTCGAACCGGACGTTCACGTCGGCGGCGAACCGGTCGAACCGACCGTTCACCTCGTTGATATCCAGCGTCGGCCGGCAGCCTCCTGGCGCTACGTGTCGCCGGCGGCCTGCGGAACGAGCACCGACAGACGACCGCGCATCTCGCCACGGAACTCGGACAGTTCGCGCGAAATGCTGTGGTGGTCGTCCGCCAGGCCGTCCACCTTCTTCTCCAAGGAAGCGAACCGGCCGTTCATCTCCTCGAATCGGTGGTCGATCTGCGCGAACCGGTCGTCGAATCGCTTCTCCATTTGCGCGGACCGGTCGTCGAACCGCTTGTCCATTTGCGCGGACCGGTCGTCGAACCGGCTCTCGACCTGTCCGAACCGGTCATTGAATCTGGCTTCCATGCCCGAAAGCACCCTGACGAACACACGCCAGAGAAAGAGACCTACGACCAGCACCGAGGCAACGTACGGGGCGCTCGGGACGAATTCCTGGAACTCCATGACTGCTACTCCACGTCGACAAGATTGGATGCCCGGCTCGCCGGACTCGCCTGCGACAGCCAACCTCGACGCCTAACGCGGTTCGAAGTGCCCTTACCCTACACCGGTCGTCGGCGCGGCACCAGACTGACTGGCGGGACGGGAGGCGGGACGGGACAAGCCCGTCCCCTACGGGGCATCGGTCTCGCGGCTCCCGGTCGACTTGCCACTGCCGGCAAGGGTCCACCGTGCGGCCGGTCGCCGCCAGCGGAAAACGGCCATCGTGCGTGTGCGAATTGGCTGAAATCGACGTGAGATCCGACCCGCGAAAAGCGTTCCTATTGCGCGGGATCTCCTACACCGCGCCAGACCGAAGTCGTGTGGTGCCCACTGGCAGATCTCGGCCGGCTAGGCGATGTCGGATCCGAACCGGGAAGCGCATGGATGGGGAAATGCCGACACCGACTCCGACCCATGCGGGGCGGTACTGCCTGTCGGTGTCTGCACCAAATTGTGATTACATCGCTCGGCGTGGTCTTGACGGGCGGTTCGCCGCCCGCTCACACCGCCGGAACGACCCGATGCGGAACTGCGACCACGTAAGTATTCCCACCTATAGGTCGGGCTTGCAACCGCCATCCGCTAGGGTTCGTTCAAACTACCGGATTCTTCGTCGGAACCCCCGACGCTTGCGTGTGTCTGGGTCGGGGTCTGCCACCGACGGCGTTCAGAAGCGCCACACAGCGCGGGCCGATACGCCTTGCGAGTTCTCGCCCCTGACGCCGGCGAGCTGGACGCCCCAGCCGCCGCCGAGGCGGAACTCGACCCCTGCGTGCGCGGCAGTGTCCTCGCCGCCTACCTGCGAGATTCCGCCGAAAAGTTCCACGCGGTCGGCGGCGGCGAACCGCAGACCCGCCGACGCCACGAGGTCAGTGCTCGCCTCGTCCGCCCGGTCGGGGCTGTCGATCAACTGGATCTGCCCGACGCCGGATGGATCCGCGCCGGGCGGCACGGTCAGCTCGAAGCCGCTCGACTCGAGCTCGCTGTCGGCGTACGCGAATCCAACGCGGGCGTGTCCGCTCAACCGGTTCGTTAGGTCGTGGTGCACGCCGGCACCTGCCGCGACGGTCACCGTGCGCACGGACACTTCGAGCGGCGAGATATCGAGCAGTGAGATGTCGAAACCCGGCGGCAGCAACGCCAGGCCACTGGATTCAGACTGGACGATCTCGGCGACCGAGATGGTCTCTTCGAAAGTCGTGCGGTCGATCGAACCCCACACGTGGAACCGGTCGCCGACCTCGTAGGTGGCGCTCCACGTGAGGGAGTTTGCGTCTTCGCCGGCGTCGTCGAGATCGGTCCGCGTGTAGCTGGCCGAGACGTCGTCGTAGGTGATGTCCGCGTAACCGCCTTGGGCGGCCGCGGTTGTCGCAAGCGCCAAGGCGAAAAGGATGCCGGAAGCTCTCATGGTGAGTCTCCTGTCAGGTTTAGATGGGCGGCGACCGTAGTCGCGGGACGCTGAACGGAAGCTGAAGACGCATTCCTTTCGTTGCCACCGAGAACGGTTCACCTGCCGCAACCGGGCAGCAATGCCGTCGCCGCGAGGCCTGCGAATTTGCTGGACATCGGATCCGAGCCGAAAAAGGCGTGCCGAGTGTGCGAGATCTCCTACTCCATGAGAGCCCGGAGTCGCGTGTGTCCGGGACCGGAGCCTCCGGGACCGGAGCCATCCGTCCTTACTCCGGTCCGCTGAAGATCAGACACCGGACTCACCCTTTGGGTGCTCGGGCCTCACCGGCGTCCTGCAGCATGAGAG